>JBJMGN010000362.1:0-9683 GCA_045807885.1 Pyrinomonadaceae bacterium
GTTCCAATACCGGGAGGCGGTAACTTTGTCGTCAACCCGGCGCCAGTTACTTTTACGCGGCTGACGGCAGCGCAGGCATCGTATGTAAATGCAACTGTTGCGACCGGTTTGGCGTTGGTTCAAACTCCGGCCACATTTTCCCAGGGCATTGCGGCCTTGTGCGGTGCACGCGCTTATGCTTATTTTGCCTCGAGCGGAGGTACAACGGCGCTCACAGGTTCTAACCCGCTGTTCGGTCCGACATTCGCGGCCCCCGGTCCCACGACCTGTCCTGCACTTTCGCCGGTGACAGCTGCCGGAGCGATCGGTCCTAGATTTATCCTGTCGGGGGCCCCGGTACCCTTGACCCAAGTCAACGGGGAATACGTAGCATTCCGGCCGCTTCAGCAGCTTCGACAGATCTTTCCGATCTCGGAAGCAGCGACATATTCATCGTTCAGGCTGGATCATTTGGTCGCACCCGGACATCAGTTCAACATGCGTATCAGCTACAACCCGATAACGCTTAACGGAATACAAGACGAATCGCAAAATCAGGTACTCGGCCAAAATGATTATTCGCGAACCGGCACTCAAAAGGTTGAGGATACCAGCGTAAATGTAGGCTACACGGCGGCAGCAACCCCGACGCTAGTCAACGAGTTAAACGTCGGTTTCGGTAACCGTTGGAGTTCGTTCGATTCGCGCGTGCCGAGCGTCGCACAGCAGATCTCGGGCGTCGCATTCATCGGTTCGAATCCGTTCTCGCCGGTAAACAGAACGGAAGAACGCTGGCAGATCCGGGATACTGTAACGTGGGTAAAAAGCGCACATATTTTCAAATTTGGCGGGGACGTTAATTGGATTGCGGTTAAGGCCAGGTTTGAATTGAATTTCCCGGCGTTGTTCAATTTCGGCCAACAGTCAGCATCGGCATTTATCCCAGGCTGCGATGCCGCGACGCTGCCGGCCGCAAACCGCTGTCCGGCGTTTACGCCAACGCAGGCATACGGCCTCGGGTTCCCTAGCGCCTTCATCGAGGGATTCGGAAATCCGAATAGCTTTATAGACAACAAGCCCTTGGCGTTTTTCGTTCAGGACACGTGGAAGATCACCAGAAACTTTACGCTCAACTTCGGCGTGCGTTATGACGTGGAGCTGACGGACGAGATCGCTCCAACCGCATTTACGGATCCGCTTACGGGGATCACGCTAACTGCCGCCGACGTACAAGCTGCTCAGGACGCCATAAATGTACAGCAAGGATTTCCGCGTGATACCAATAACTTCGCACCGCGATTGGGACTAGCGTGGGATATATTCGGAAACGGCCGGACGCTTGTGCGTGCTGCAGGCGGCATTTATTATGACCATCCCTTGTTGGCTGTAGCTTTCAACTCCGATATCGCAGACGGCTCACAACAGCAGCAGGCCACATTGCTTCCGATCGGCGGGCCATCGCCGACCGGGTTGCTGAACGCGTTTCAGGTTTTTCATGGTACCGTCTGCGGGGTCCAAGGCTCGGTTCCGGCGATATGCGGCGCCAGCGTTACACAAGCGGTTGCCCCTTCTGCCCATTACCTCTTCGGATTTCAGCGGTTCGATCCTGCCACGTTTACCGGATTTGGACCAGTTTTGCCGTTTACCCTGCAGGTTTCGAAGGACTTCGAATATCCGATGGCGTTTCAGGGAAATCTTGGGATCGAACAGGCGATCGGCAAGGACATGGTGCTCTCGGCAAATTTCATCACGCAAAGTGTGCATCACCTGGCGCATCCGACCGACCTCAACGTTGTCAACCAGTCTGCTCTCGTCGAGAACTTCCGCAGATTTGCGGGACGGGCTCCTACAAACTTTGCTGAGGCGGCGTTCTTCTCGCTCCCGACGACCTGCGCGGCACCAGCAGTTTGCCCGCCGGGCTGGACCATCGTAGTTCCAGGATTTGTCGGCATTAATGGTTTGGGCCAGAAGGTCGTAAATCCGGTCGCATCTAATTATTTCCGTTCATTGGGGTCAAATTACTTTTTTGTGAAGGCGTTGACTGGTTTGAACAAAGCCCAATGGGACAGTCTTATTGCTGGAAGTCTCCGTACACCTGGGCCGGTTAGTCCTTATGGTGCGGTCAACGCCCAGGTTTCTGACGGCAACTCCTCGTACAACGCGTTGAATCTGGAATTGAAAAAACGCTTTTCGAATAACATACAGTTCTATGCAACGTACACCTGGTCACATTCGATCGATGACTCATCCGATCTGCAGACTTTGCTGCTTCCTCAGGACGTAACAAATTTCAAGGCGGAACGTTCGGATTCGCTCTTCGATCAGCGGCACAGGTTCGTCTTCAGCGGTGTTGTTAGCGCCCCGGAAAGTTGGAGAGGAGCAGGTGGCTTCAAGAGCTTCGCATACGGTTTCATGGTCGCGCCGATCGTCGAATTCAGCAGCGGCCGACCATTCAATATTCTGGCCATTGGCGACGCAAATGGCGACCTGACGAGCAGCAACGAACGGCCGACTGTTTTGGCTGATGGAACTCTTTGTCAAACGGGCGTTGACCCGGGATGCCTGCAAGGCGTTTTTCCGGCGACGGGCAACCTCGGCAGAAACAGGGGTATAACGCATAATTTCTTCTCGATCGACATGCGTGTTACGCGAAAATTCCGGTTTGGCGAGCGTTGGAGTCTTGATATTATCGGCGAAGTATTCAATTTAACGAACCGTTTCAATGAAGCGAGTGCAAATCCGTTCTACCAGAACGTCAATGCGTGGGGAGAACGAAGCGGTAATCGTTATTACAGTTCGCCAACTGCAGCGTTTGACCCGCGACAGTTCCAGTTCGGTTTGAAACTTAACTTTTAAGACTTCTTGAATTGCCACCTTTGCGGCCGGATAGAGTTCCTCCTATTCGGCCGCCTTTTTTTTGCTCCTGATGCTCTCGCATTCATAATGTTATTAGAATGTCGCTTTCGGAAAAGATAAAAGAAAAGGGCGCAGAGCTCGGTTTTTGCAAAGTCGGGATCGTTCGGGCCGAGAGGCTGGACGAGGACGCTGAATACCTTTTCGAATGGCTCAACCAGAACCGTCACGGCGAGATGGCATGGATGACACGCGAACTCGAAAAGCGTGTCGATCCGAAGCTGATATTCCCCGGTGCGAGGTCGGTCGTAGTTGTCGCGCTTAATTACTTCACGCCTTACGAGCATTCGAATTCGCTCAATGCTGGCAAGATCTCACGTTACGCCTGGGGCGACGATTATCATGATGTGCTTCGCGAAAAGCTTCGTTCGTTTCTGGAATGGATCAGATCGGAAGTTCCAGGAGCGGACGGGAAAGTTTGTGTCGATACGACGCCGGTACTTGAAAAGGCCTGGGCTGTTCGAGCCGGTATCGGGTGGCTGGGGAAGCATTCGAATGTAATTACGACCGAACTTGGTTCGTGGATATTTCTCGGCGAGATCATTCTGAATATCGATCTGGACCCAGAAACGGAAATTGTTACCGATCATTGCGGATCATGCACGGCATGTATCGATGCGTGCCCGACAAATGCGATAACAGAGCCATACGTCGTCGATTCGCGAAAATGTATTTCGTACGCAACCATCGAGCTACGCGAGGAGAATCTGCCGGACGAGATTGCCCCAAACCTAAACGGCTGGCTGTACGGCTGTGATATCTGCCAGGATGTGTGTCCTTGGAACCGCTTTGAAACGCCAACCGGCGAGGCGAGGTTTGAGCCGCGGAATAATGAAACTTCCCTTTCTCTCGATTCGCTTTCTGAAATGGAGCACGAAGAATATGTCGAGCGGTTTCGCGGCAGTGCGATGAAACGCACAAAACTCACAGGCCTCAAAAGAAATGCTAAGGCATTAAGGTGACTATCAAATTATTCATGGCTAACCTGTTCACAGAAGAAGAACCGAATCCACAGTGAATAGTTCAAGTTAATGGTTTCCGCTATCATTAAAACATGCAGCTTAAGGATACATATGGGCGAGCGATACGAGATCTTCGCATCTCGCTGACCGACCGGTGTAATTTCCGCTGCTTTTATTGCCTTCCGAATGGCGAGCCACCGCTTGCACGCAAGGAGACGATACTTACATTCGAAGAGATCACTTACCTCTCTGAAATTTTTGTGTCACTCGGCATCGAAAAAATTCGTCTTACGGGTGGCGAGCCGTTGCTGCGCAAGGGTCTTCCAGAACTGGTCGCTCAAATTTCGAAACTAAAACCAAAACTCAGGGATCTCGCGCTAACGACAAATGGTTTCGACTTTCCCCGTCACGCCGTCGGCCTGGAGGAAGCCGGATTGGATCGTGTGACGATAAGCCTGGACAGTTTGAGACAGGAGAATTTTCTTGAAATCACGGGAGTTGATGCTCTTGAAAAGGTATTTGCTGCTATTGAATGTGCAAAACAAACAGGGTTTGAACCGATCAAGTTGAACGCTGTTATAGTTCGCGGCAGAAACGATGATGAGATAGTCGAATTTGCGCGATTTGCACGCGCGAATGCGTTGAGTTTTCGATTTATCGAATTCATGCCGCTCGACTCCGGCCACGAATGGAGCCGTGAAATGGTAGTACCGGGTCGCGAGATCCACGACAAGATCAATGAATTCTTTCCTTTGAAATTGAAAGAAAATTCCCGCGGCAGCGAAACAGCGTGGAAGTACAAATTTGCCGACGGCGCTCCGGGCGAGATCGGAATCATAGCCCCAGTGACTGAAATGTTTTGCGGGGCCTGCTCGCGTATTCGACTAACGGCCGACGGCCAGATCCGCACCTGCCTGTTTTCGACGACCGAACACAATCTCCGCGATCGACTACGAAGCGGAGCCTTGCGTGGCGAGATCGTCGAATTCATCGAAACAGCCGTTCTAAAAAAAGAACCGCGTCATCATATAAACGACGCAGAATTCGTAACACCTTCGAGATCGATGAGTTTTATTGGCGGCTAAATATTTTTTGGTTGCTTGACATAGATGAGCTGCGAGAATTCACGAGGGTTTTCGTAGATCTTATAGAGCTCGTCGATCTGGCCGATCTCCATTTTTTCAAATTGTCCGTCGCGAAAGTGATAGAAATGCGTAAATTGTTCGTTAACGATACGAGAATAATCGGATAGCGACATTCCCGAACGCTTGATGCCATAAGGCCAAAACTCACTGATGACAGGAATCCCCTGTCTCAGCAACTGCGTTGCTCCCAGAAAAAAATGTCCTTCATGTCCCTGAATATCTAGCCAGATAAGTGAGGGTCTCTCAATCTGGGGATTCAAATGCTCTGCAAAAAATCGATCCAGTGTTTGCACCGGAACTTGCACTGTCTGGCGTCTATCTTCACGAAAAGCGTGATAGTCACTGCTATATCGTAGGTTATTATCTCCCGAGTTTTCTGGCGATAATTCCAGTTCAGCTTCCCGGTCGGTTGATGATAAGGCGTACGGAAAACACTCGATCCGGTCTTCCATTCCATTCAGCGCCACGTTCTTCTTAAGTAACCGAAAACAGTTCGGATCCGGCTCAAAGGCAATGGCCCGCGTGAAATAATCATGCTTTAACAGGCCGATACAGATCATGCCAATGTTGGCACCGACATCCAAGACAAGACCGCTGCGCGCCTTTTCCAAATAACCTTCCCGGACGAGCAGATCGATAGAGGCGCTAATAGTCTCGGCTTCGTAAGTTCGATATACATATAAATACTTTCCGATCAGCCAATCCTTGTTATCGCAAGCTAACACGCCGTTGTAGGTGTCGATCACGACATCGCGTCGTGGAAGTAAATGAATGAGCTTCCATTTTAGGAATCTTATGAAAAGGCGTGGCCGAAATATCATTATTGTGAGTTGAAAAGGTTCTTAAGAACGGAACTATCAATCTTAGCCTTGTTTGCGTCCCATCATATCCAGTCCCACGGCAGCTACAAGAATTGAACCTTTGACGATGTCCTGCATAAAGTCGCGAACGTTAAGGAGGGACATGCCGTTGTCGAGACTCGCCATTATCAGAGCTCCGATGCAGGCTCCGAATACTGTTCCACGACCGCCCATAAGTGATGCCCCACCGATAACGCAAGCTGCGATCGCGTCGAGTTCTTTCAGCGTCCCTGCGTCGGGCGCCGCACTTCCGACGCGAGCGGTGAATATCAGTGCCGCAATTCCAGTAAAGGCGCCTAGAAGTGCATACACCTTCAAAATATTTCGCTTGTTATTGATCCCGGAAAGTCGCGCTGCATCAGGATTGCCGCCGATCGCATAAAGGTATCGGCCGAAAACTGTCGAGGTGGTTAGGAATACACCGACGAGCGCTATCGATACAAATATAAGCACGGGGATTGGCACACCTTGGTAGGAACTCATTACCCAAATAAATGCGACGATGCCAATGACAGGAATCCCAACATTCAGCAACAACAGAACATAGTTTACTTTGCCGTCGCCATACGCAGCCTCCGATCTAGCCCGGCGAAACGCCGTATAAATTGCGAATGCGATGCCAAGACCTGCGAGCACCCAACCTGCTTCGACCGGAAGATTACGCTGTCCGATCGCTTTGAAGGTTTCGTCGGCTACCGGAACCGTATTTCCGCCAAGCAGCCACTTGACGGCCCCCCGCCAGGCGAGCAATCCACCCAGCGTGACAATAAACGCAGGAATGTTCAGATACGCTGCCAGCGCGCCCTGAAACGCACCTATCAAAACAGCCACGGCCACGGCGAGCACGATCGCCGCAGGCAAACTATAACCGAGAGCGGCAAGTGAATATGCCGCGACCCCGCCCGCAAACCCGAGGACAGACCCAACCGAAAGGTCGATGTTCCCGCTTACGATCAGCATAAGCATTCCAACCGCGAGAATGCCCGTCACGGACATCTGCGTCGCAAGATTGGACAGGTTTCGTGGGGTCAGGAATATTGAGTTCGTCGCCCAATGAAAATACACCCAGATGCCCGCGAGTACCGCGATCATGATGTATGCCCGCAGCGATGACGTTGAAAAATTCGGTTTTTCTGATTCAGCCATTTGAAAAGAATTATGGTCGGAAATGGTTTAGTGCCCGCCGGTGGCTGCGGCCATCACTTTTTCGGCCGTCGCATTTTCACGTGTGAATTCAGCTGCGATGCTCCCACGATGCAGCACGATCACCCGGTCAGAGAGGCCGAGAACTTCGGGAAGCTCGGATGAAACAAGCACGATAGCAAGGCCTTCCTGTGCAAGCTTGTTGATCTCGATGTAGATCTCCTGTTTTGCGCCGACGTCGATCCCGCGTGTCGGCTCGTCCAGAAATAAGATCTTGGGTTTCGTTAAGAGCCATTTTCCGAGGACGACCTTTTGCTGATTGCCGCCCGAAAGGGTTCCGGTGATCGATAACGGCGAACCCGCTTTAATATTTAACGTGCGCATGGGAAGTACGACGGCAGTCATTTCCCGCGTGCGATCGGTTAAAACTCTTCCAGATAATGTCTTCAGCGCGGCGAGTGTCATATTGTTGGCGATGGTTTGATCGAGGACCAAGCCGTAACGTTTGCGGTCTTCCGTTACGAACGCAATTCCATTTTCTATCGCGTCATTGGGCGAAGAAATATTACATTCCCGCCCTTCGACTAACACTTTACGAGACGCTGTTCCCTGCCAAGCGCCAAAGATGGCAGTCATTAGTTCCGTACGGCCCGAACCCATCAGCCCGGCGATGCCGAGCACTTCTCCTTTACGAACACCAAAAGAAAGGTCGTCAACGATACGTTTATCAGCCCTGTCCACCGAATATACCGTCAGGTTTCGCACCTCGAGGGCGACCTCGCCAAATTCGTGATTCGAGGCGGGAAATATGTCGCCAACCTCTCGGCCGACCATCTCGGAAATCACCTGATCTTTTGTAAGATTTTTCGCTGTATGCGTTCCGACCGTTCGTCCGTCGCGTAGAACGGTTACACGGTCACTCATTCGAAAAACCTCTTCCAGCTTGTGCGAGATGTATATCAACCCGACACCGCGGGCCTTCAAGTTCGCAAGAATATCGAAGAGGGTTTCAACCTCACTCTCCGTCAGTGCTGCAGTGGGCTCATCGAGCACAAGAATCTTTGCATCCTGTGATAGAGCCTTTGCTATTTCGACCAGCTGCTGCCGGCCGATCCCAAGGGTGCCCACCTGCACGCGCGGATCGATATCCAAATGAAGCTCGCCGAGCAAAGTAGCAGCCGTATGGTAAAGCTTTGCCGAATCGACAATGCCAAATCGTGACGGTTCGCGGCCGAGAAAAATGTTCTCGCCGACAGTCATCTCTTTAACAAGCGAAAGTTCCTGGTAGATGATCGCAATGCCTGCGCCTTCCGAATCACGGACCCCGCGAAGACGCTGCTGAATATTCTCAACCAGTATTTGGCCTTCGAAAGTACCCTCAGGATAAACGCCCGACAATACTTTCATCAGGGTCGACTTACCTGCGCCGTTTTCCCCGACGAGCGCGTGAAACTCGCCTGCCCCAAGCGTAAAGCTCACTCCATCGAGCGCGCGGATGCCCGGAAATTCCTTAACGATGTTTCGCATTTCGAGGAGCGGCATAAATTACGGCGATTTTACACTAAGCACGGAAAGAGGCGAATGTAGCATAGGCGAAAATTACGGCGTTTTCTTTTATACTTGCAGAATATGTCTGACTCAGTCGCTATCGAATCAGTTTTGATCGAAGACCGTGTGTTCATGCCGCCGGCGGAGTTTTCAGCGAATGCTCACGTCAAAAGCTTCGACGAATACGAAAGATTGTACGAGGAGGCGGCAAACGATGTGCCAGCGTTTTGGGCAAAGCAGGCTGAATCGCTGGATTGGTTCGAGAAATGGCATACCGTTCTTGAATGGAATGAACCTTTCGCGAAGTGGTTTGTCGGCGGAAAAATCAATATTTCCTACAATTGCCTTGACCGTCATCTGACTACGCATCGTAAAGACAAGACGGCATTTATTTGGGAGGGCGAACCGGGGGAGCAGCGTACGCTGACATACACAGAGCTTCACGCAGAGGTCTGCCGATTCTCGAACGTCTTGAAAAAGCTAGGTGTCGAATCTGGCGACCGCGTCGCGCTTTATATGCCGCTTGTCCCCGAACTTGCGATCGCTATGCTGGCCTGCACGCGGATCGGGGCAACACATACAGTGATCTTCGGTGGATTTTCGGCCGATGCGATCCGCGACCGCGTGAACGACTGCGGGTGTAAAGTGATCGTAACTGCGGACGGAGGTTATCGGCGCGGCAACGAGATCAAATTGAAACCGGTCGTGGACGAAGCGGCCACGCAAACGCCGAGCGTGGAGAGCATCGTTGTTTACAAACGGACCGGCTCGGATATTTCAATGCAGGCAGAGCGCGATCATTGGTGGCACGAGATAATTGAAACCGTAGCTGCCGATTGCCCCGCTGTGGAGCTCGATTCCGAACACCCGCTTTTTATTCTTTACACGTCGGGGACGACCGGCAAGCCGAAGGGCATTCTTCACACGACGGGCGGATACCTGACGCAGACCGCCTACAGCTCGAGATTGGTTTTCGATTTGAGGGACGAAGACGTTTACTGGTGCACGGCGGACATCGGCTGGGTGACCGGGCACAGCTACGTCGTGTACGGACCGCTCGCGATCGGCGCGACCAGCCTGATGTTCGAGGGCGCACCGAACCACCCGCAGCCGGACCGCATCTGGGAGATCGT
>JBJMGN010000363.1:0-2557 GCA_045807885.1 Pyrinomonadaceae bacterium
TTCTGCCGAAGAACCACGCAATTGCGATCGAAAAGACGTACAAGATCATCATTGGCGCGGCGAAGAGCATCATGTTCGGGATATCACCCGTTGGCGAAACGACCGCCGCAACTATAAGGATCACAACAATTGCGACCTTCCAGCTTCTAGTTAGCAGGCCGGCAGAAACCAGGCCGATCCTGGCCAAAACATAGGTTATGGCCGGCATTTGGAAAATGATTCCCATGGCCAGCATTATCAATGTAATAAAATCGAAATAATCGGTTGCTCGCAGCAAAAGACGAAAATCCGATCCAAGACCCAACAGGTACTTCATTGCCGGCGGAAACAGTACGTAATAAGCAAAGGCGGCCCCGCCAACAAATGAAACCGACGAAAGCAGCACAAAGGGCGTCACGTATGCCTTTTCATGTTTGTAGAGCGCGGGTGATATGAAACCCCAGATCTGAAGAAGGATCAGCGGGATCGCAAGGGCGATCGCCGCATAAAGTGAAACAGTTACGTAAAGCGTAAACGATTCCGGAACCGTAGTAACGATCAGGCGTTCGAATGCATCCTCTGTTGCGGTTGTGCTCGCGAGCTCAACCGGTAGCCGAACACCCGCCGGTATCACTGCTCCTCCCGAGATCAACGGTTCATCTGTAAATAAGCTGGGCTTACCATCGGCGTCGACCGACACCTGAGCGTCGACCGACGTTCCGGGCTGCAAAACTGCTGTTCCCAGTTTTGTTGCCTTATTGAAAATATATCGCCCTTTATCTCCTGGCTTGAGATCGGCAATTCGCGATACATGTTCGTCGCCGGTCAAGCCGATAAGTGGAGCCTCGCGCCTCTCCGCTTCGGATAAGGCCTGCCGGATCGGAACGCTTAGGAAGTCGAAAATATACCCGGAAACGAACCAACAAAAAACGAATGCGACGACTATGATGACGACAATGTTTACAAGCCTCTTGCGCAGCTCGTCGAGATGCTCCAGAAATGACATCTGTCCGCCGCGTTCTCCGGTCTGGTTGTCCATCGTTAATTCAGTTAATGATCAAAGCCAGTGTCGCTTATCTGATAAAACGTCGGCGTCATCTGCAGTTTCCTCTGTCGACGCCTCACCACTGTCGGACTGGTTGTTTTCGGTGGTAAGTTTGTCAAAACTATCCTTATCGATCTGCTTAACTTCCGGAACGCCGATCGTGTTTTCGGGCGTGGGTTGCTGCGTGGTTAATTCTCTTGTTTGCTGATCAGCGCGTTCTTCTTCCAGAAGATCGATATCGAATGCTTTCGCTTCTTCCTCAAAGTTCACTTCGCGCTCCCAGGTAGATTTGAATTCCTGCGTCGTAGTTCGAAACTCGGCCATTATTTTTCCGATCTTTCGCGCGATCTCAGGCAGCCGTCGGGGGCCGAGAAAAATTAGCGCGATTATGCCTATGAGCAAGAGCTCGGAGGTGCCTATCGATTCGAAAATAAAAAGGAACAATTAAATTACCTCGATCAAATTTTCGCCTTTTTTCATAACCTTGCCTACTACGTAAGACCCTAGAACAGCGTTCAGATAATCACTATGCTTTGATTCGTCCAAACTGACTAGTAGGCCGCCGGCTGTTTGAGGATCAAAAAGAGCGCTTTGCATAGTTGAAGATACCGAGTCGTCAAACCGAACCGTTTCGCCCACGTAAACACGGTTGTTTTTATCGCCGCGGGTCAGCATTCCCTGTTCGATCAATTCCAACACATTCGGCAGCAGCGGTACACTCGAGGATTTTATTTCGAAGGTTACCTCGCTTGCTTTTGCCATTTCGAAAGCGTGGCCCAAAAACCCAAAACCTGTAATGTCTGTACATGCGTTGGCACCCAATTCCACCATTACTTTTGAGGCTTCCGCGGCAGAAGTGGTCATTGCGTTCGTCACCGCAGCCATTGCCTCTTTCGACGCCTTTCCGTTTTTCACGGCGGTGTTAATTGCACCCGTACCTATTGCTTTTGTGAGTATCAAAACATCGCCCGGTTTAGCCTTGGCATTCGTGATTACTTTCTCGGGATGGACAACCCCCGTCACTGCATATCCGCACTTCATTTCCGCGTCGTCGACCGAGTGACCGCCGATAACCACTACGCCATCGGTATTCATTGCGAACTGGCCGCCCTCCAGGATCTTACCAAGGATCTCAAAATCCCCTTTTTGGGGATAACACACTATCGAAAGGGCCGATAGCGGACGGCCGCCCATAGCATATACGTCATTTAGCGAATTCACCGCCGCGACCTGGCCGTAAACGAATGGGTCGTCGGAAACCGGTGTAAAAAAATCCAGCGTCTGGACAAGGGCGATCTCGTCCGTAAGGCGAAACACTCCCGCATCGTCGGCAGTATCGAAACCGACGATCACATTTTCATTATGCTGGTGCGGAAGTTTGCTCAAAACTTGAGCAAGGTCGGCCGGGGCGAGTTTAGCCACTCAACCGGCGCACGCGACCATTTCCGTTAAACGCTTTGTAGTCATTAGTTAGCCTCCAATGCGGCAGAAAGTTCTGCTCTAGGTGCGCTGATTCACCAGTATTTGAAACAG
>JBJMGN010000364.1:0-7961 GCA_045807885.1 Pyrinomonadaceae bacterium
TGAAACGGCTTGATAAAATGTTGGCGTGTGGAACTACGACATGCGAGATCAAGACCGGTTACGGCCTTGAAACCAGTACCGAGTTGAAGATGTTGAAGGTTATCGAGGATCTAGACACACGCCATCCGGTAGACATTGTTCCGACGTTTCTCGCAGCACATACTATTCCGTCAGAATATAAAAATGATGCGGGCGGCTACGTAGATCTGATCTGCAATGAAATGCTGCCAGCCGCCTGGGAATGGTATGCTGCGTCGCACTTTTCAGCCGCGGGCCGGCCATTTTTCGCGGACGTGTTTTGTGAGAAGAATGCGTTCGACCTAGACCAGTCGCGACAGATCTTTGAGACGGCGAAGAAACTCGGTTTTGGTATCAAGGCACACGTCGATCAATTCACCAATCTCGGCGGTTCGGGGCTCGCGCTCGAGATGAATGCAGTATCTATCGACCACCTCGATGCAATTTCTGACGCCGAGATAACTCATATGGCGTCGAGAGAAACTATTGGAGTCGTTATTCCGACCGAAAATTTCAATGCCGGGAAAACGCAATTTGCGCCGGCGCGCAAAATGATCGACGCCGGATGCTCGGTCGCACTTTCGACGGACTATAATCCCGGCTCTGCCCCTTGTCCGTCACTGCCGATGGCAATGGCGATCGCGTGCCGTTATCAAAAGCTGCGTCCATCGGAAGCTTTAAATGCTGCGACGGTCAACGCCGCGCACGCTATCGATATTGGAGAATCAGTTGGATCGATCGAGATTGGTAAAAATGCGGACCTTACGATCTTTGATTGCGACGATTATCGCGAACTTGCGTATGAATTTGGCAATAGTAGAGTGAATTTGATCGTCAAAAATGGGCGCCCGATTCATCCCGTAAACTAGATGAAAGAAATCGTTTTAGATGGCGAAAGCCTTACATTTGAGCAAGTGCTCGCCGTTTCCTACGGCAGGCCCGGCGAACCGCGTGTCGAGCTATCCGAAGCTGCCGTTGCGAACGTGAATCGCGCCGCGAAAGCGGTAGATACTTTGCTTGAACGTGGAGAGATCGCATACGGAATTACGACCGGCTTTGGTGCTTTCAAGGATAAGATCATCAGCCTCGAAGAGGTTGAGCAGCTTCAAAAGAATATTGTTTTAAGCCATGCAGTCGGCGTAGGCGATCCTTTCGATATTCCGACCACGCGGGCAGTGATGCTGATACGAGCGAATACCCTTGCACGCGGTTTTTCCGGTATTCGGCTTGCGACGCTCGAGCTTATTCTCGAGTGTTTGAATCGCGGTGTGCACCCGGTCATACCGGAAAAGGGAAGTCTGGGCGCGAGCGGCGATCTTGCTCCGCTTGCTCACTGCGCCTGTGTATTGATCGGCGAAGGAAAAGCAGAATACAAGAACGAGATCCTCGGTGGAATAGATGCTTTGGTGCGAGCCGGCCTTTCACCGGTAATGTTAAAAGCAAAGGAGGGTTTAGCGCTCACAAACGGCACGACGGTTATGACTGCGGTCGGATTGCTCGAAACCGCGCGTGCGATCAAGCTGGCAGACCTCGCAGATATTTCGGGCTGTCTAACTCTTGAGGCGTTGAACGGGACGGTGTCTGCTTTTGATGAACGAATCCATGCACTCCGGCCGCATCCTCGGCAAATGGACTGCGCAAAACATTTGCGAGAGATCCTTGAGGGAAGTGAATTAGTTCGTCAGTTTGATGCGACAAATGTGCAGGACGCATATACCCTGCGGTGCATGCCGCAGGTCCATGGTGCCTGCCGCGACGCCGTCGCATATTCGGATTGGCTTTTGAAATTAGAGCTGAACGCGGTGACAGACAACCCGTTGATCTTCGAAAATAAAGACGGCAGTATTGAGGTAATTTCCGGCGGAAATTTTCATGGTGAACCGCTTGCGCTGGCGTTTGATTACCTCGCAATGGCTCTTGCCGAACTCTGCAACATCTCCGAACGCCGAACAATGAGATTGACCGATGAGGCCTCGAACGCCCATGTGCTTCCGGCTTTTCTGACCGAAAACGGAGGCGTTAATTCCGGGTTCATGATCGTCCAGTATACTGCCGCCGCGCTTTGCACCGAAAATAAGATCCTTGCCCATCCGGCAAGCGTCGATACGATCCCGAGCTCCGCAAACGTGGAAGACCATGTGTCGATGGGTCTGACCTCGGCGTTGAAATTGCGGCAGATCGCATCAAATCTCGAGACCGTTCTTTCTATCGAATTGCTGTGCGCAGCGCAGGGAGTCGATCTCAGGCGCCGGCAGACCGAAATTAATCTGCAGTTGGGTAAGGGAACGGCCCCTATTTATGAAGCGATCCGAGAAAACATTCCGTTCATCGAACACGATGTCTATATGAAGCAGTACCTCGATGCGGCGGAGTCTGTTTCGGCCGCATTCATTAATTCTCGCTAGGCGATGCACGAACACGGTTCGATCTTTACGAAATTTGCGCGGATCGCTTCCACGGCGACCGGGAAGCCGTCGACTTTTTTGATCGCCGTATTGATCATCTTGATCTGGGCAATCACGGGGCCACTATTTGGGTTTAGCGATACTTGGCAGCTCGTAATAAACACAGGCACCACGATCATTACTTTCCTGATGGTTTTCCTAATTCAGAACACTCAGAACCGTGATACCGAGGCCCTGCAGATCAAGCTCGATGAAATAATTCGTGCTAACCGAGCGGCTCGAAATGCGGTCCTTGATCTGGAGGAAATGGACGAGTACGAACTCGATCAAATTAGAAAGGAATATCTAGATCTTGCTGAAGAGGCCCACACGCATCTTAAACAACGCCAACGTTAAATCAATAGATTTTCATGAACCTTAGATCGCGACGAAAATTGCTGGGGATAGCTACTTTGGCGCTGACGTCTCAACTTTTGTCAGTGAACATGAGTTCACAATCTCAAGCATTTTATGATCTTCGTGATTTTCTAAAATTTCGACTATCGAAACAGGGAGCTCGTAACGGGACACCACGCAAGATCGCAGATATTTGCGACGTGGAGCGTGACTGGTTAGCGGCGCGTGTATTCAGCGAATATGGGTCGATATTTGCAACGGATATAACCGTTGAAATGCCGCCCAAATGCATTTTCGTATCATCGGCGGAGGTCACCGATTTTCAGAAAACTCTAAAAGTGGAAGCTGTTACGATCGCCGGGGTCGAGATCGAATTACAGCATACGGCGGCAAAGGCGCTTGCTGCCGCAGTAGAAGAGGCGGAGTCAATGGATCTTAAGATCACGCCTTTGGACGGGGTGATCGCAGGCAGGCGAAATTATGCCGACACACTGCGAATATGGAATTCACGATTCGTGCCTGCTTTGAATTATTGGATGTCGAAGAAGAAGATAACCGAGGCCGAGGTGGCTTCGGTTATCAAACTTCCACTCAGGGAACAGATCTCAAAAGTTGTCGAATGGGAATCACGAGGCTATTTTTTTAGCACGGGATTTTCTAAGTCGATCTTTAATTCCGTGGCACCGCCGGGAACGTCCCAGCATTTATCGCTACTGGCCTTCGATGTGGTCGAAGCGCAAAATCCGGCTATACGGCGAATCCTAAATGCGCACGGCTGGTTTCAAACGATCAAAACGGACGAGCCGCACTTTTCATATCTTGGAGTCGCGGAGACCGAACTTCCAAAGCGAGGGCTTATACGGTTCGTCCGCGGCGGACTTGTTTACTGGGTCCCTTCGGTAAGTAAATCAAGTCCTCCCGCTACAAACTCACTTCTGAACTAGCGCAACAGGCGCCGGATAACCTTTGCCGCTTAAAGCAGCAATGTCGACAACGACCTCCTTCACGCCCTTTATATTTTTTGTAACCTTTCCCGAATTGTTGTTCGCCGCATTGCTGTTCACATTCCCGGTGACCATATTGCCTTGAGCATCTACTGCCATTCGCAGGATGGCGTCACGAAGTTTTGACTTGTCTGCTTCGGGAAGCTCGTCGAACGAAACATCGAAAGCCGCTAAAACCTTGCGTAGGTTTTCCTCCGTATTTGTTCCGCGTTCGTAAACGTCCCGGAAAACGTGAACTTTGCCATCTTCGACGACGATCGTTTCATAACGAAGTTCGACGGGAACCGGGTTTGGGATCTTAACGTTCTTGGTCTCATCTTTCTTTTTAGCAAACTCCTTAACGTCCGCTGTTGACACCGCAGCTCCGCCGATCGACGCGATCTCGACTGCAATATCCTGAACCATTGGGTTAGTCAGGCCGACACATCCATGCGAGGCAAAATTACCGAGCCGTGAAGGATCCTTTCCCCCGTGGATCAGCGATGGATAGCCGATCGGAATCTTTATCGGACCAAGTGGATTCAGCTTGCTACCGGCCTCAACTTTTTTTCCGGGCTGGAACTTGCCTTTCACCCAAGGTTCATCCGGCGGTGTCCATGTCGGATTGAAAATAATTTCCTTTGCGTACCTCAAACCTGTCGGCAGTGGAAACTCCGGGTAACCTATGCCGACCTTGTACGATTTGACGAGCTTTCCATCTCTAAAAAGATCCATTCGATATGCGGGTGAATTCACGACGATTCGCGTATCGCTCGGAACGGAATTCGGTTGCGCTGTTGAGAGTTCGGTTGTATCACCCGCCCAGCGTGTTTGAACGAAACTGATAAAACCAGCCGCCTTTTCCGGCCCGACAAGTTTTTCGATTTCCTTTTTAGTTGTGTCTGTGGCGCTGCGTGTCGATCTGTTTTCGTCCTCGCTTTGTTCACCGTTCATTTGGAGAACAGAATTCCGCGCCGCGTCTCGGATCTTTCCAACTTCTTCTTCTGTTAGTCGAGCTTCGGATTGAGCGGCCTGCGCAAATGTTTCGTCAGAAAACATCGCGTCAATAACCGGCATGGTAACCGGCAAGTTCGCATTACCGGCCGTTGAAGCGGCAGAATTCGAGTTCGCAACATTTGTGTTCGTATTTGTGGCGTTCGATTCGTTCGAACTGTTCACAGAAACTGGCTGCTGTGTTGTTATTGGAGACGTCTGGCATCCCATCAATCCGCTGGCGATAAATGCCGCAAAAGTAATGAGAATTAAGGTTCTATATGTGTGATATCGTTTCATAGTTTTTCAACTTATTTCCAAGAGCTTCATGAAAAATCTCGGCTTTATCGAAGTTCTGCCTCGCCTTTCAGGATCTGATAAGGATTGATGCTGATCCCATCCCAAAAACGTTTCGGATCAACTACGGCAGAGATCGCAAAATGTAAGTGATAATTTCCAACGCCCGCGTTGCCGGTATCGCCCACATAACCGATAACAGTTCCTTTTTTTACAAACTGACTTTCAGCGAGTCCGTCGGCGCGACGCTGCAAATGCGCGTAATAGAAGAAATACTTTTGATCCGCGCTTATTTGATAGATCGTTATTCCGCCTTTCTCGCTGTCGTGAAACTTCACGATCTGTCCGTCGGCGGCAGCCAGAACCGGCGTTCCTGGTGCTGCGGGGATATCGATCGCGTCGTGGACCCTGTTTTCCGATCTTGATTGTGAAAAAGTGTCGATCAATTTATCGCGCGTTACGCCCTGAACCGGTATGATCACGCTTCCCATTGGAATCGGGGAGCCTGCATAGTTATTTGCGTTTTCCGGGGATGGCGTTGGGGGTGGAAGTGTCGGTTCGGGCTCAGGCGTCGGCAAGGGACTAGACTGTAAATTGCTATCTGAAACTGCATCTGGTTTCCAATCGTTGCGCAACATATTTTGTAAAATGAATTTATCCAGCAAGAGGTAAACAAGCGCCCCGTGAATGAGAAGCATGTAAGAAACAAAAGCAACGCGTTTTGCGACGACCGCAAATTTACCCATTTCAGAAGTTTTACTCACCCACCGATTCAGATGAGAACATAAATTGATAAACTCGACTGTCGGTTTTATACCAAACGCTGCAAGTGGAACAGTCAAACACCTTTCTTTCGAATCTACCTAAGGACATTGCGCCGCATAACGCAGTTGAAATGCGGCTGCTTCAGGAATACGGATCTATGTTCGTAGCGCGCGGCGTGGCTTCACCGACAAAGATCGTTTTCGAAGATGCCGATGATGTTTTGAGATTTCAGAATGGAGTCGAGAGCGCGAGGCACATGCTCGGTGATTTTGAGATCGAGCTGCAGAGATCTGCAATGGCGGATCTAACGAAGGCACTGGCTGAGGCAACCTCAAGTGGGTTATCGATCACACCGCGTGGCGCGGATTCAGCGAAGCGGAGTTATGAAGAGACAGTCGGGCTGTGGGCCAGCCGTGTCGAGCCGGCGCTTAAGCATTGGGTAAGCGAAGGGAAACTTACCCAAAAGGTCGCCGAAAACATCCGATCGTTATCGCCGTTTCAGCAGGTTCCGGTGATTCTCGGTTTGGAAGAAAAGGGAATTTATTTCGCGAAAGACCTATCGAAAACCATCCTTTATTCTGTTGCTCCACCGGGCACCTCGCAACACCTTGCGATGCTTGCCCTTGATATTCAGGAATTTGAAAATCCCGAGGTTCGAAAGTTCCTTGCGCGTTGGAAATGGTATCAAACAGTGGTTTCAGATCTGCCGCATTTCACCTATCTGGGCGTAGAAGAATCAGAATTACCCACCCTTGGCTTGAAGAAAGTGGCCGACGGTGACCGAACGTTTTGGGTCCCTGACTTTTAAGCCAACACATTCCTATCATCAACGCCCTTCCCCGCACGCAGCTGTCTAAAGATAAATGCAAAAAAAGCCGCCTCGATTAGCGGCTTTTTTTGCGCCCTTAAAAACCTGTAAAAAGCTGGAAGTTGCCGCTCATTCAAGGTTTTTAAATACGGTAAGTATGTAAAACACTCTGTAACTCCTGCTTCGAACCCCTCCCGCGGATTCCATTCCAACTAAAAGCGATAACACGGCTCACCCTGAACTTATCGCGGAGAATAATATGAAGCGCAGTTTCCTACTTTGCCTTGCGGTATTGGCTATGGCATTGGTATGTCTCGCCCCGAAAAACACCTTCGTTGCATCTGCAAAATCGGACAAATTTAAAAAGTCGCAGAATCCCGTTCCGAATCAATACATCGTCGTTTTGAAAGAAACGGAGCTCAGCGAACAGGCCACGGACTTTAAAGCTGAGGTCAAATCCTTAAATGGAGCACACAGAGGCAGGACAGGCCGGATTTTTACTAACGCTCTGAAAGGATATTCGGTCGAAACGACCGAGGATGAAGCGATTCGACTTTCTGAAGATCCATTAGTTGAATATGTCGAAGAAGACTCGTTCGTTGAATCGCAGTCGATTCAAACGGACGCTACGTGGGGACTTAGCCGTATCGATCAACGTGTGTGGCAATATCCGCTGAGCACCGAATACCATTATGGCGCGACGGGTACTGGTGTGAACGTGTACATAATAGATTCCGGAATCCTTGCTTCGCATCCTGACTTTGGCGGCCGCGTTGTTAACGCTTTCGATGCGTTCAATGATCCGACTCCAATCAGCGAGTGCAGCGGGCATGGGACCCATGTTGCGGGTACGGTCGGGAGCAACACTTATGGTGTAGCCAAGAATGTAACACTTTATTCGATTCGTGTTCAGCCTTGTTCGGGTTATGCAACGACGTCAAGCATAATCGCCGGTATTGATTGGATCAACCGCAACGTCCGCTTTCCGGCGGTTGCGAATATGAGCTTGGCGAGCACTTATTCGCAATCTTTCGAAACCGCAGTAAAAAACTCGATAGCGTTAGGAATAACCTACACCGTCGCTGCCGGAAACTATTCAACTGACGCATGTAACTATTCACCGGCGCACCTGCCCGAAGCGATCACCGTCGGCTCCATGGACCCGGCAGACACATGGGACCCGGCAACCAATTACGGCCGATGCATTGACTTGTTTGCCCCAGGCGTTAGTGTCGAATCGACATGGAACACAGTTCAATACCCGAGTTTCATACTAAGCGGAACCTCAACTGCTGC
>JBJMGN010000365.1:0-2628 GCA_045807885.1 Pyrinomonadaceae bacterium
CTGCGATCGCCTGGTGATGGTGTGGGCCGCTTCGACAGAAATTTACGTCGAAGAATCGGAAGTGCATACGTCGCTGGAAGCTCTCGAAAAAGCGATGTACGACAGCGACCCGCGCGTAGCGCCGTCGATGATCTACGCATACGCCGCTTTGAAATCGGGCGTTCCCTTCGCAAACGGCGCACCGAATCTGACGGTCGATATACCGGCATTGGTCGAACTGGCTGACAGGGAAAAGGTTGCGATCTGCGGAAAGGATTTCAAGACCGGCCAAACGCTGATGAAGACGATCCTTGCGCCCGGCTTGAAATCGCGCATGATCGGCCTCGACGGCTGGTACTCGACGAACATCCTGGGGAACCGAGACGGTGAAGTTTTGGACGACCCGGAAAATTTCAAATCGAAAGAAGTTTCAAAGCTGTCCGTGCTCGAACACATCTTCCAGCCGGAAACTTACCCGGACCTTTACGGCGATTTTTCGCACGTTGTTCGCATCAACTACTATCCGCCGCGCGGCGACAACAAAGAAGGCTGGGACAACATCGACATCTTTGGATGGCTCGGCTACAAGATGCAGATCAAGATCGACTTTCTTTGCCGCGACTCGATCCTTGCAGCACCGCTCGCATTGGACCTTGCGTTGTTCATGGACCTTGCGCAGCGTGCCAAAATGAAGGGCGTTCAGGAATGGCTGTCGTTCTATTTCAAGGCTCCGCAGACCGCGCCCGGGCTATATCCGGAACACGACATTTTCATTCAATTGATGAAGTTGAAGAACACGCTTCGCCATTTGAAGGGTGAGGAGTTGATTACGCACCTCGGGCTCGAATATTACGATTAGGCCGCGTATTCCAGAAATTGGTTGCATAAGGCCTTGATTTCATGTTAAATATGGGTGTAGCGGCGTTTGACGCCCGGCCGTATTCACCCCTGGACTGTTCCTTCCAATACAGTAAAGTCCAGCCAACGATTAAAACATTGAAATCATCTTTATCGACGACAGATCTGCCGTACGCGTTACTGCAAATCTGGGATTGATAATACGTCATACGGCCAAGCGAGAACTCCAGCAGTATCGAAGTTCGGACAAGGAGTAGATCGGCATGAAGAACGAGACGGCAAAACGAAAAGAAACCGCGTCGAAAGGCATTTTGCTTGACCCCGACCGCAAGAGCCCGCGTGCAGCTGAGTTTGAGGACAAGCTTTCCGGTTTGATAGTCGGCCAGGAACGCGCCGTCAGGCGAATGAGCGGTCTCTTTCAGATCTATTTGGCGGGTATGAACAATCCTTCCCGGCCGATAGGCACGATGTTATTTTTGGGCCCTACCGGATCCGGAAAAACGCGCGTTGTCGAAGCCGCCTCGGAAGTTTTATTTTCCGATCCGCATGCTGTCGTAAAGATAGATTGTGCCGAGTTTCAACACTCGCACGAGATCGCAAAATTGATCGGTTCGCCTCCGGGATACCTCGGCCACCGCGAAACGTCGCCGATGCTCACCCAGGAAAACCTGGACAAGGCGCACACCGACGAAACGAAATTGACGTTCGTGCTTTTCGATGAAATTGAAAAAGCATCGGACTCACTCTGGCAGCTGCTGCTCGGAATTTTGGACAAAGCCACGCTGACGCTTGGTGACAATCGCCGCGTAGATTTTTCGAAGACGGTCGTCATTATGACCTCCAATCTCGGCGCACGAGAGATGTCTGATATGATCTCAGGCGGCATCGGTTTTGCTCCGACAAAGCAAGGCACTCCGAAAGAAGATAACGAGATCGATGCGAAGATCTACCGCACGGCTCTTGAAGCTGCAAAGCGAAAATTCTCGCCTGAGTTCATGAACCGTATCGACAAGGTGGTCGTGTTCCGCAGTCTGAAGGAACATCATCTTCGTCAGATACTCAATATCGAGCTTCGTGCGGTTCAGGATCGTATCACTGAATCGGCCGGAACGAAATTCATCTTCGAATGTACGACTGAAGCAAAGGAATATTTGCTCGGGGAAGGCATCGATCTGAAATACGGCGCACGCCACTTGAAACGTGCGATCGAACGATTCTTGGTTTATCCGCTGTCGAATCTCGTTGCTACACAGCAGGTCGAAACCGGTGACTTTGTGATGATCGACTACGATACATCGAAACAGGGTCTGGTGTTTACCAAGCACTCCGGCAAGATGATCATTCCCGATACGCCGGAAGAAAAGCTCGATGGCGATACAATGGTGAAGTCGGATGCCGTGGGGGCTCCCCTGCCGCAAGCTTCAGCTGCGCCGCAGATGAGCAGATCGAAGGGCGAAGACCCGCGGGAAAGTTGATAATTTAGTTTTTCGATAACGGGTGTTTTTGGACGCCCATTATCGGGTTTCCCAGTGCAACGAACGTTGTACGGCTTCATGCCAGCGTTCCATGAGTTGTTTTGCTTTTGGAGCTGACATCTTAGGTTCGAAAATCTTGTCCGCTTGCCAATGTTCGGCTAGCTCGCTCTTTGACAACCAAAAACCCGAGGCCAGCCCGGCAAGATACGCCGCACCGAGCGCCGTTGTTTCGGCGATCTTTGACCGTACGACGGGGATCTGGAGGATATCGGCCTGAAACTGCATAAGCAGATCATTTTGTGTGGCTCCTCCATCG
>JBJMGN010000366.1:0-4543 GCA_045807885.1 Pyrinomonadaceae bacterium
TTCCGCTACAATGGGCGCGTCTCGGTGGCAGACCTTCTGGCACGTTACGTTGCCGGCTCTTCGCGGTGCAATTGTCGGCGGCGCGCTTCTGACGTTTGCGCGCTCGGTCGGCGAATTTGGTTCGACGATCCTTGTTTCCGGAAACCTGTCGGGTCGTACCCAGACCGCACCGCTCTACATTTTTGCAAAGTTCAACGAGGGACAGGTCGAAGCGGCGAACGCGGTCGCCATCGTGCTCGCTGTATTTTCGTTCCTGATATTCAGTATTCTGTTTTTTGCGAGAGACTGGCTCGAAACCGATTAAGGAATGGCGACGAACGAAAACAAAGCAGTTATTATTCGCGGTTTGAGCAAATCGTTCGGCAAATCGCGCGTACTTAGCGACATCAACTTCGACGTCGACGAAAGCGAGATCGTAGTACTTCTTGGAGCATCGGGCAGCGGCAAGACAACAATTCTTCGCATCATTTCCGGCCTTGAAATGCCGGATACCGGCAGCATTTTTCTTCACGGCAAAGACGTGACCCGGCTGCCTGCCAGGCAACGCGGTACTGGCGTTATCTTTCAGTCGTACGCACTATTCCCGAAAATGACGGTGATGCGAAATATCGGCTACGGCCTGCGGCTTCGTCGCCGCTCTCGCAAAGCTGCTATGGCAAAGATCGAAGAGTTGGTCAAGCTTGTACATCTGGAAGACCACAGAGACAAGTATCCATCGCAGCTATCGGGCGGCCAGCAGCAGCGTGTAGCTATTGCTCGAGCACTGGCTTATGAGCCCGAAGTTCTTTTATTTGACGAACCTTTCGGAGCGCTCGACGCGCAGATCCGCACGCGCCTTCGTCGTGAGATACGCACATTGCTGAAATCGATCAAGGTGCCTTCGATCTTTATCACACATGACCAGGAAGAAGCCCTTGAGCTCGGCGACCGAATCGCGATACTCAATCAAGGATGCCTCGAACAAATAGGCACGCCTTACGAGGTGTATACACATCCCGAAACTCAGTATGTCGCGACATTTCTCGGTGCGGCGAATATCCTGAACGGTATGATCCACGAAGGGCGGTTCGTATGCGGCGACATTGCTATTGACATCGGCGACGAATACAAATTTTCCGAAGGCCAATCGGTAAAGCTCGTAGTTCGCCCGGAAGACGTTTTTCTCCGGCGGCCTGAAAATCTAACGCAGCGGTATCAGAAACTAGCAGACGGTGTGGTTCAGGAAGTTAATTTTATCGGGGCGTTCGAACGCGTCGGCGTTCGGTTGAGCTTGCCGGATCAGGAGCCAGTCGTTGTGACGCGGCCCAAAACCGAAACCGCTGCATTTCCGCTCGTGCAGGGCCAACAGGTAACTGCCGGCGTCGTTAGGTTTCGCATTCTTCCGGATTCCGTCGAGCCGCCAAAACACGCGAGTCATGCTGCTGTTGCATAAGACAATTCTCATTTGTTTATCTAGATGGAAGATTCGTTTTTAAAACGCCTTGTCGATTCCTTTGAAGCTCGTGCCGACCGCGTCGCAATGCAGATCGTCGGCGATGAGTCGCAGATCTACACCTTTGGCGAATCGCTCGTTGCCATCAGGTCGCTTGCCTATCGTATCGGTCAGGAACAGATCGAGTTTGGTGACCGTATCGCGCTGATAGGCGAAAACCATCCGTGCTGGGCATTGTCATATCTTGGGGTGCTTTATCGCGGTGCGGTATGCGTGCCGCTTGACCCGCACGGCGAGATCGAAACGATCACGAATTTTCTTGAAAACTCAGAAGCGAAGTTCGCCTTTATCGGAACGGAATTCAAGGAAACATTTAAGCTCATCCTGGAAAAGCTTGGCCGGCACATTCCCGCAATTGTTTGGGACAATCAAATCCATGACAGTCGCGAAAATGATGATCAAGATTTTCTTCCCTTCGAAAGCGTCATGAGCGGAAACGGTTTTCGGTCGTTTTCAGACTGGTCCCGAACCGAATTTCCGGAAAGCTTCGCGCGCGAAATACCGCAAGCAAAAGCAGCTGATACCGCCTTGTTGATATACACAAGCGGAACGACCGGTACCCCGAAAGGCGTTCCACTCACCCATGGCAATATTCTTGCTGAACTAGATGGGATCAACGAAGTTCTCAAACTTTCGGACAAAGAATCGATCCTTAGTCTTTTGCCGCTTTTCCATGCCTATTTGCAGATCGTAAATTTGTGGGTCGCAACTACCTACGGCTGCAGGACCGGTTACCTCAAAGAGCTTTCGCCGGCGGAGCTTAGCAGTGCGATGACGCAATTTAAGCCGACTATCCTCACCACGGTTCCGCGCCTTTGGTACCTTTTCCACAAAAAGATATTCGACGCCGTCGAAGCAAAACCGAAGACCGTTCAAATGCTTTTCCGATCAATGCTCGCGATCAACGGTTTCAGCCGCGATATTTTCAGAATAAATTTAGGTCGATCGTTTTTCGGAAAGGTTCATGCAGGCTTCGGCGGTGAGCTCCGTATTGCGATCTCCGCCGGGTCACGATTCGACGAGGATGTCGCTCGCGATTTTCACCGCTTGGGTTTTACGATCCTGCAGGGTTACGGACTTACAGAAACCAGCGGTGCGGCGACCGCAACCTATGAAGACGACAACCGAATCGGTTCGGTAGGCAAACCGATGTTCAACGCTGAGATCAAGATCGACAACCCCGACGCGGAAGGAATCGGCGAAGTGTTGATCCGCGGCGAGATGGTCTTTGACGGTTATTATCGAAACCCGCAAGCAACCGCAGATGCCTTCACTGAAGATGGGTGGTTTCGCTCCGGCGATCTCGGCCGCATCGACCGCGACGGTCATTTATTTATCGTAGGTCGTGCAAAGGACGTGGTGGTGCTGCCGTCCGGGAAAAATGTTCACCCCGAAGACCTCGAGGTCCATTATTTAAAGGCTCCTGAGGTAGAAGAGCTTGCCGTCCTTGGCGTTAAAGACGAAGGCGAATTGCGCGCGGGGGCAGAGAAACTTGTTGCGATAGTTGTTCCTGATTTCGAATATCTGAAGCATGCGAAGATCGCAAATTCAAAAGAGGCGATACGTTACGCCCTGGACAATCTTGGCCGCGAACTTCCGGAATATCAAAGAGTTCGCGATTACATTGTCCGTGCCGAGCCTCTGCCGCGCACCGCTACTCGAAAGATAAAACGATTCGAGCTGAAGAAACAGATCGAAAGCGGGGAGATCGCTTCCGGTGCGCCAGAAATTAAGAATTGGGAACTGACACCAAACGATGCTGCGTATTTGGAATCGAACGCTGCGCGAACGGTGATCTCTGCGATACGTCCACAGATTAAGGACGTTGATACGATCCATCCGGGGATGAATCTTGAAATAGACCTCGGTTTGGACAGTCTGGCCCGCGCCGAAGTTTTCGCAGCGCTTGAGCAGGCATTCGATACCGAATTCACCGCTGAACAAGCGGCCAGTGCGATAACTGTCGAAAACGTTGTCGAGCTTGTTCGACAAACGCCGAAGGGTATCGAAATCGAGGGCATTTCTGACGCGAAAGATATCGACTTAAGAGCAGACCTGAATTGGTCCGCGATCATTCGCAATGCCGACGACGACTTGCCGGAGATTCGCGGCGTGCTTAGGAACCGACCGTTCTTTGCGGGATTCGCGTTCTTTGTTTACCGCTGCTTCAATCTGTTTTGCCGGCTTTTTATGCGGCTGGAAGTTGATGGGCTCGAACGCATTGCCCAAACTGCAGATCAACCGGAGAGTAAAAATGCACGAACAGGCTTGTCGCCTTTCTTGATCTGCCCTAACCATCAGAGCTTTTTGGACCCCTTCGTGCTTTGTTCGAATTATCCCTTCCATATTTTCAGGAACATTTTTCATGTAGGAGCAAAGATGTTCTTCGCAACCGCTACAATGCGGTTCATTGCGAACATGCTGAATGTCGTGCCAATCGACCAGGACACGCAGCTGATGAAGGCAATGAAAGCGGGTGCAATCGGGTTAAAAAATGGAAAGATACTTAACATATATCCTGAAGGCGAGCGAGCGTTTGACGGAAAGCTGCACGAGTTTAAGAAAGGCGCCGCGATAATTGCGAGCGAATTGGATTTACCTATCGTGCCGGTCGCGCTGGACGGTCTTCAAAACGTTTGGGCGCGTCGCTCCTGGCGAATTCGTCCTGCGAAGGTGAAGATCAGGATAGGTGAACCATTTTTTGCCAGAGACATCGCGGCCGATTTGACGGGCGAAGAGAAATATGAGGCCGTGACTGCTCACCTGAAATCCGTGATCGAAGAAATGATCGCTGAAATGCGCTCCTGACCTATTCCTTTGAATTTGTCGTGAATTTAGAGAAAATCAACCAAACGAAAACTTTTTCAGCTTCCGGAGATCGAAATGCAAGGTGAGGTTGAGGATGTTCGGCCCGATACCGGAAACACCGACAAAACAACGAAGGCCATCTAAGCAAAATTACAAGTTGGCAATGGAGGCTTCATATCAAAAAGCAACTCAACGAGTCTATTATGGAGGCAAGAATGCATCGGCAATAATTTTGCTGGTCAT
>JBJMGN010000367.1:0-5825 GCA_045807885.1 Pyrinomonadaceae bacterium
TCAAGACGGACAACGTCCGGCTTCGAGCACAGATCGAACGCACGGTTAACAACACACCGGAGATAATTGCCGAGTCGCCACAGATGAAAGAGGTTCTACGGTTGGTCCGAAGGGTGGCTCCGTCAGACACTTCGGTTCTGATCACCGGCGAATCGGGCACTGGAAAAGAATTGGTTGCCCAGGCGATACACCGACTGAGCACGCGGGCTGGACGGCCATTCATTGATCTCAACTGCGCTGCCCTTCAGGATACTCTGCTCGAATCGGAATTATTCGGCCACGAGGCCGGGGCATTCTCAGGTGCCCGCACACGTAAGCTCGGCCTTTTCGAATTGGCGGACGGCGGTACCCTTTTCCTGGACGAAATAATGGAAATGCCGGCGCAGCTTCAATCCAAGTTGCTTCGCGCGCTAGAAACGCGTTCGTTCTTTCGAGTTGGGGGTGTGAAGAAGGTGGAGGTTGATGTTCGTCTGATTGCGGCGACAAATCGCGACCCAAAGCAGGCCGTTGCCGAAGGCATTTTTCGATCTGATTTGATGTACAGAGTGAACAGCTTCGAGATCTTCATCGCCCCGCTTCGCGAACGTCGCGAAGACATCGAACCGCTTGCGCAGCATCTGCTTTCGCAGGTCGCGGGAGTAAATACGCCCGATCTTACGCAGCCAGTGCTCGAAGCTCTTTCCGCTTTTTCATGGACAGGCAACGTTCGCCAACTCCGCAATTGCCTCGAACGAGCAGCCTTGCTTTCCGACAATGGCCGCATCACCTTAAAGGAGCTTCCGCCGGAGGTGCTTTCGAGAATCGACTCTCCCAATGTTTCTGTAAGCTTTGGGCAGGCCAAAGCTAATGGCGTGAATACTTTTCAGAACGCTTCTCCGACAAATCTACGGGATGCTGAGCGGCAGCAGATCATTGGTGCTCTTGAGCGCACAGGTTGGCATCGCGGAAAAACTGCTGAGATCCTAGGCATCTCGCCCTCAACGCTTTACCGCCGACTTCGGGAATACGATCTCGAGACCAGGATTTAAGATTCCGACCTTTCGAACCTTTCTCTGGCTTTGTCAAAATCGACTTGTGAAAGCGGAATGCGGGCTCGAACTGTAGTTCCGCCGCCGCGGCTGGAGTCTACCTCTAGATCACCTTTCAGAAGTGCAGCTCTTTCCTGCATGCTGATCAAACCTAAACCGCCTGGCGCGGAGCTGTTTGACCATTCGCCGCTGCGATCGAATCCCAGGCCATCGTCCTCAATTATCAGCGTAACTTGTTCCTTTACCTGCAATAGTACGTTCACATTGCGGGCATCGGCGTGCTTCCGGATATTATTCAGGGCTTCCTGCGTGATCCGATAAAGATTGGTTTCCACCAGTTCGGGTAAACGCTTTTCTTCGTAATTGAATGCCGCCGTATATGCGTGAAATTCAGCAGCGATACCGTGCTGCGTCGACCATGCGCGCACGAAACTGCTTAGAGCGTTAACGAGGCCGAAATTCTCAAGCTCCGTGGGTCGAAGCTCCCATGACAGAAAACCGATATCTCGATCAATAGATTGGGCCGATTCCTGCACTTCGGTTATCGCTTTCGAAAGGGACGGGTTTTCGGCGCATTCGTCGTTTAGCGATTGGATCCTGAGACGCAGAGCCGTCATTCGCTGTCCGAGATGGTCGTGAAGATCGCGGGCGATACGATGTCGCTCGGCCTCTTGCGCCTCGACAAGACGGTGCATGATCTCCGTGTCTCGGCGCGAGCGTTCCGCAAGTTTTCGCTGGCTTACATCTGAAAATACTAGAACGACACCCTTCACTACGTCATTGTGTTTTATCGGAGCTGCGCTGTCTTCGATAGGAATTTCGCGACCGTCCTTTGTAACAAGAAGCGAATGGTTCGCCAGCCCAACCACCGACCCCGACGCGAGCACTTTTTCAACAGGGTTTGCGACTTTTTCGCGCGTTTCTTCGTTGATGATCGAAATAACATCCGAAAGCTGCCGACCCTCTGCCGCCAGATAATTCCACCCCGTCAACGTTTGGGCCGGAGGGTTCATGAAAGTTATCTTGCCCTCTGTGTCCGTTGCGACAACGGCGTCACCAATGCTCGATAGGGTGACTTGCAAAAGGTCGCGATGACTCCGCAGACGATGCTGCGAATCCTTCAGCCTGCTGATCATCCAGATAAAAAACAAATACAACACAAAAACGCTGAAGTATCCGAATGCTGCCTTTGCCGCAGTCGAATCAGGCGGGATTGGCGTGAAATAGATCGTGGTGATCTCAAACAAAACCGCGAGTAAGATTCCCGGTCCACGGCCACCGTACCATATCGCCACGACCAAAGCAGCAAAAACAGGGATCGTAAAGTTCAGCTTGATGCCTAAATAACTCAGCAAAAGCGATAATCCGACAATCGTTGCATAGACAGCGATCGAAAGCCCATACCGAAATAGCCAGTGGTTTCGCTTAGAATCTTTCGGCGTCAATTCAACCGTTGAGAAATGTGTTATCGAGTTTTCCACTTGTTCAGAACAAAATGATCCCGCAGTACGCAAGCGTGAGCGCGGCGCAACCCTACTTTTGTGCGATGGGTCTTTATTCGAACTCTAGCAGGTGGAAGGGCTTCTTGGCTGAGAGAAGCAATTCAAAATAATAACAAATCAGAACGGGATTACAACAGTTAAATATAGGTTACGCATTTGAAATGAAAAGGTAGCGACGCTCGGAAAGCGGCATTAATTTCTCCTCTATCCTGCGACCTAGCCGTCGCATTTCAGCTCCGATTGTGGGACCTCCAAATAACAAAAGCGTGCGTTTTTTAGACCATCTCAGCAGCCTAGGAAGCTGTTGCGTGAACTTGTCGAGCGCACGACAAGTTACAAATTCCGCATCTCCGGGAAATCCCTCCTCAAACTGCAGATTTACGATCTCTGCTCGATCTTTCATTCCCAAACGAACGACAGCTCCTTGAAGGAACTCAGCTTTTTTTGCTTTCGATTCGATCAGTATGGCCGTAAGATCCTCTCGAACAATTAGACAAGGTATCGAGGGTAAACCTGCTCCGGCGCCGACATCAGCAAATTTTGATCCCTTTGGCAGGTATTCAAGCAGCGTTAGCGATTCGAGAATATGCCGCGTAGCAAATTCGTCAGGCTGGCACGGTCCGATCAGATGAAGCAGTTCATTGTGTTCCTGGACGAATTCATAATAATCGGCAAGGCGGTCTATTGCATCGTCGTTTAGCTCGACGTTAAACAACGAGTAATTTGCTCGAATTGCTGCTATTAGTACTTGCCGCATGGTCCGACAAAAAAGCAAAAGGATAAAGAACATTCGCCTTTATCCCTTTCCTTTCATCCTTTACTTTTGGTGCGGACGAGACGAATCGAACTTCCACTGCCTTGCGGCAACAGGCTTCTGAGACCTGCGCGTCTACCAGTTCCGCCACGTCCGCGAGCGAATTTCGAGAATACTAATTCGACTTGAAATATTCAAGACGAGTTCAGAGCTAGACGGTCATAACGAGCATTTCAAGTTGATTTGATAAAATCAATTCTGTTGAACAACTTTTTATCAAACCTAAATGCAGTACGTTCGCGGATTGCCGCGGCGGCCGCGCGAGCAGGGCGAAATCCGAATGAAATAAAGCTCGTCGCCGTGAGTAAAACGCACTCGCCCGAAACAATTCGTGTCGCCATCGCGAGCGGCTTGACAGTACTTGGTGAAAACAAGGTGCAGGAAGCCGAGGGGAAGATACTGGAGATCGGCCGTGATGGAATCGAATGGCACCTTATCGGGCATTTGCAGTCAAATAAAGCTCGAAAGGCCGTGCAGATGTTCGATGTCATTCAATCGGTAGATTCCATCGAACTCGCCAAAAGACTTGAGCGTATTTGTATTGAAGAGGGCCGTGCTGAATTGCCGGTTTTTGTACAGGTCGATCTCGCCGGTGAGGAAACAAAGTCGGGAATCTCGGAAAGCGAGCTGTCTTTGCTGTTGGAATATTTGTCGACTTGCGAGCGGTTGAGTTTCGAAGGATTGATGACACTTCCGCCATTAAGCGAGGATGCTGAAGTGACACGCCCCTACTTTCGCCGCCTCTGTGAAATTCGCGACCGTGTGTCGCCAGGCGGCGAACTTTCGATGGGAATGAGTCACGATTTTGAGGTCGCGATCGAAGAAGGCGCGACATTGGTGCGGGTCGGAACCGCAATTTTCGGAGAACGTTCCCAAGCAGTACTCTAAAACTATGCTTTCGTTAACTGTGTATCCGATCGTCTGGATGATCTTATGGGGAGCATTCCTCATTTTCCTCGCGTTCATGGTCTTGCGTCTTATTTTTAATTACGCCGATCCTAATCCCTTCGGCGCTGTCGGCCGATTTGGGTTTAAGTTAAGAAAGCTAACCGAAAAATGGATCTATCCGGCAGCCAGATTTCTGGCGACATTTCGGGTGGACACACGTCTGGCTCCGCTGGTTACCTTGTTTATCGGGTTAGTTTTCACTTATTTCGCGAGCCAGATAATTGGTAATACGTTTTTTGTGATTGACGGCCTTACAGCGGGCGTATTAACAGGAAACCCAAAAATGTTCGTGGGATTTGTGCTTTATGGCCTGTTAAGCGTCCTTGTTCTTTTTATTTTCATACGTTTTCTTTCTCAGTGGTTTGTTTTCACTCGAAAAACGTTTCTCGGGTTTGTAATGAAAGTAACTGACCCGATATTGCTGCCGGTACAGAGATTGATCCCGCCGATCGGTATGTTCGATATTTCTGCAATGTTGGTGCTGATATTTATCGGCTTTTTGCAATCGATCGTTTTGAATATCTTTGTTCGGTCCTAGTGGGCAAAAGATTCAACACATTGGTCAACATAACTGAATCAGAAGGCGCGATCTCGTTCACGGTAAATATCGTACCGCGTTCTTCACAAACACAGATCGTCGCCGGTCATGACTGTGCACTAAAGATCAAATTAAAATCCCCGCCCGTCGACGGCGCCGCAAATGAAGAGCTAGTGCGTTTCCTGTCGAAGGTTTGCGGAGTTCCTCGATCCAACGTCGAAATCGTTTCCGGCAAAACATCGCGAAAAAAACGCATTCGAATTTCAGGAGCTAAAACCGCGGAAATGATTACGATTTTGCAGGCCAAAATCTAGCGTGGTATATTTTCAAATTCGCAGCACAACTTATGTCTGGACATAGTAAGTGGCACACAATTAAGCACAAGAAGGGCGCGCTCGACGCTAAACGCGGCAAGATCTTCACGAAAATGATCAAGGAGATCACTGTCGCGACCCGCACCGGTGGAAGTGGCGACGTCGACTCGAACGCGCGGCTTCGTAAAGCAGTATCCGACGCCAAGGCGCAGAACATGCCCAACGACACGATCGACCGTGCGATAAAGCGCGGCATGGGCGAAGGCGAAGGTGCGAATTACGACGAGGTGACCTACGAAGGGTACGGTCCGAACGGCGTGGCGGTAATGGTTGAGGCGATGACTGATAACCGCAATAGAACCGTCGCGGAGATTCGCCACATCTTTTCAAAGAACGGCGGGAACATGGGCGTGTCTGGCTCAGTGGGTTGGATGTTCGACAAGAAAGGCTACATCGTCGTCGACAAAGCTGCAAAAAGTGAGGACGAGCTTTTCGAGATCGCGATCGAGGCCGGTGCGGACGACATGCAGGACGAGGGCGACGTTTTCGAGATCTACACGCCGCCCGAGAGTTTCGACGCCGTGCACGAAGCGATAAAAAAAGCCGGCGTGACGCCGCAGGCCGCCGGAGTTTCGATGGTCCCGCAAAATTACATTCGCCTTGAGGGCGCCGACGCCAAAC
>JBJMGN010000368.1:0-5005 GCA_045807885.1 Pyrinomonadaceae bacterium
GAGTTAACAAGTAAAAAGTAAAAAGTTAAAAGGCAAAAGTAGGGAACAGGATAAGCAAGTAAAAAGTAAAAAGCTAAAAGGCAAAATAGGGAGGAAGCAGCAAGCGTTGTACTGCAACGTTGCTTAATTAGAAGTTGAACACTTGAGGACAAGATCAGCGGCTTCTTTCACATCCAGCAGTTTGATCACTTCGAATTGTTTTCCTTTGGACTCGTTATAGGAAACGTAGAAATGCTCGATTTGTTCGACGAGGGTTTCGTTCAGATCTTCGATCGCGGAAACATTTCCGAAGGCGAGCGAATGTTTTTCTACCGCAAGCAGGCGATCGTTTCGGTATTCGTCGCCGCCATTTTTCGGCGTCTGCCGGGCTTTATAACCGCCGATCAGAAGGCATTGGGTCCAGCAGCCGACGAAGGTCGGTTCGTCGGTCAGGACCAGAACGTCGACGTTGTCATCGTCGCCATTTACGGTGCCGGGAATGAAGCCGAAATCGAATGGAAATGTGTGACCCGCGGGGAGAAGACCGCTTAATTTGAACAGGCCATACTTGTGGTTGAAGACGTACTTGTTTTGCGAGCCCCGCGGAGTGTCGATTATCACATTCAGGATGCCGTCATCTTCAAAAGGCGGAATTTGATCGTATATTGTTTCTTTGCCGTTCACACCTATTACATTAGGCGACCGGGTTGCACCGATGTGTTTGCCAATGAACAGTTAAGAAGGGATTCGGAGTTTCAAGGCGGTGGGGACGATCTCGAAGACGGCCGGGAGTTTGCCGGGGAGCTCGCCGTCGACCTCGATCATGACATTGGCAGCCGGGTCGAGCGGGTGAGCTTCGACGCGCTTGGCACGGGTCGCTTTTACTTCGGGCAGCGTGAGATGCGTGCCGCGGTAAAGGGTGTAAACATTCAGGATTATCTTCGCGCTTTTCATGTCGCCGATATTGACGACGTCGAAACAGCCATCGGTCAGTTTCGCACTTGGAGCGATCTTCATCCCGCCACCGAAGTACATTGCGTTCGCGATGCAGAAATTTACGGTCGTCAGGATGCGTTCCGGCCGCTCGCCGACCTTTACGCGCACACGCGTGGTATCCAGCCCGAGCACTTCCTGGAGGGTCGAAAGCGCGAAGCTTGCCGGGCCGCGGACCATATCGACCGGCAGCCAATCGAGCGACGTGCTCGTCTTTACTCGTTGAATGATCGCCGCCGCAAGGCCGAAGGATGAGATGTTCAGGAAATAGCGGCTGACAGTCTTGTCGTTAAAGTCCTGAAACGTTACTTTGCCGACGTCGATCGCGCGTGTCTTGCCTTTTTTTAGCGCTCGCGCTGCTTCACGCGGTTCGTCCGGCATCTCGATAGAGCGTCGAAAATCTCCGCCCGTGCCGGAGGGTAAGATCCCAAGCTCAACATCCTTGCCTGAAAGCATGATCCCGTTTGCGACCTCATTGATCGTTCCGTCGCCGCCGCACGCGATAATGAACTTTCGGCCGGAGTCAGCTGCATTTTGCGCGAGCGTGATCCCATCGCCAGAGGCTTTTGTAAACGCCACTTTGAACGGGCCGAAATGCGCCCGAAGGTCCGAAGCCAGCGACGCCCAACTGTCACCGGTTTTGCCGCCGGCAGAGCGCGGGTTAACGATAACGAGCGGCATTGAGCCGCCCGTTCCGTTGGTGCTGTTAGTTTTGGAAATCAATGGGGAAAGAAATGGACCGAATCAATAACTTGCAGCCGCAGTGAACAAGTTTTGATGCGTCGCGCCTCCAGCGGTATATGGTAACTCTTTTGCAGCCTTTGCCATAAACGCCTCGATATCTGCAATCGAACGCGGCAGGGCTTTCGTCATCCAAACTACGCCAGTGTCGGTGATGAGAAGGTCGTCTTCAATACGCACGCCAATGTTCTTATATTTTTCGAACGCCGGCTTCACCTTCGCGATGAATGCCTTGTTCTCGGGCGTGTCGGGCAGGTAATCAAGCGCGTCTTCGCGGACGTAAATGCCGGGCTCGTTCGTGAACATCATTCCCGGTTTGAGCGGCGGCGAATACGAGCCGACGTCGTGGACGTTCATACCGATCCAATGGCCAAGTCCGTGCATGTACCACATGCGGACCTGCTTCGGGTCTTTCGCGGTGATCAGGCCAAGCTTGAATAGGCCTTCCATTATGGTGTTCTGCGCGGCCTTGCCGAGGTCGCTCATGGTCGCACCGGGTTTGGCCGCTGCGGCGGCAGCAGCTTCCTGCGCGTCGTAAACGATCTGATAGATCTCAGCCTGTTCCTTTGAAAATTTGCCGTTTACCGGGAAAGTACGCGTGACGTCCGCGGTGTAATGGTCGTATTCGGCGCCGACGTCCATCAACATCAACTCACCTTTTTTAACGGGGCTCTGCGATTCTTCATAGTGAAGAGTGGTCGCATTCGGGCCGCAGCCGACGATCGACGGGTAGCCCCAGTAGTCGGCGTTGCGTCGGCGGAATGTGTATTCGACCTCGGCCTGCACCTGATATTCCCATTCGGCACGGCCCACCATCGCCTGCGAACGCATGTGAGCTTCGATGCTGATATCGACAGCGTGCTGCATCAAGCGGATCTCATAAGGCGACTTGATCAGGCGAAGCTCGCTGAATATCGGCCGTGCATTCACGACCTTGTAAAGCGGAGCGTTCTCGACGACGGGAAGCTTGCCTTTAAAGGCATCCTCTCGCGAAAACTCGGCCAAGCCTTCGCTGTCGCCTTCATTTGAGGGCAAAAGTAAATAGATCGATTCGGGATTGGTCGCGATCGAAATACCGCTCTTCGATGTAAATGCTTCTTTTTTCGTGATCGCATTTTGAAAAGCGGCGAGCTCTGAGGCATCGATGATGGTTTTGATACCGGAGATCTTTGTCGCCTCTTCGCCCGAGTACATGTGGCCATTCCAGGTTTCAAACTGAGGATTGCGTTTCGGTAGGAAAAGGTATTCCTTCACCGAATTGCCTTCCTTGACCATCACAAGCGCGGAATTCGTCTGTTTAAGGTTCGTGAGGTAATAGTGGTTGTTTTCCTGCCGGTAATAAAAATCGACATCCCCTGCATAGTTTCGCGGCTGCGCGGCCCACATGATGAGCATACTGTTCGGCGTCATTTTCGCAGCGACCGCAGCCCGGCGTTTAGCAAGCTCGGCCTGCCGCTCGGCATCGGTAAATACAGGAGCCTTCGGCGTCACCTTTATCGCGGGCTCTGCCGGAGTGTCCGCTGAAAACGCTACAGCCGCGAGGCCGGACAGCACGAATGCGATCAAGATCGCCCAAATAATAATTTTCTTCATTTAATTACCTCGATAGGAATGTCCTTTGTCGAAATATTACCAAAATAATCACCAGCGAAAACGCGGAGGGTATAGTTTCCAGCCGAAAGTTCGTTCGTGTCGAAAAACTGCTCACAGGAAGCGTCACCGTTCAGCCGGTTTGTCACTATATAGTTAAAGATCGTTTCGCCGGTCGCTCCCGAATGGCTGCCAGCGGCGTAAACGAACTTTGCAGCTGCATTCGGCGGCATTCGGTCGAAAACGATTGACCAAATTGCTTCACCTGCGGGCGTTCCGTCGCCGCGCAATAACTGATAACCGAGTTTGTAAACACCAAGTTTGCGGCGGTCCGAGTTTCCGTCCATCCGGTCGAACGCACGAACTACAACGCGATATTTTCCGTCAAGCTTGATACGCCCGCCCGCGGCTTTTGTTTCGACCGGAAGCCAGTTTTGGCCAAAGATCGAGGCATTTTCGACGGTCGGACCGATCGAATCCTTGATGCCCGGAATTTCGAGCGCGGCCAACGCATTGATCTCGCTGCCGCTCGGCCCGGCGATCAGATGCACGTGATTCATTGCGTTAAGTGTGCCGATCGGTTCACCCGCTCCGAATTTAGTTCCACGGGGAGCGCGAATGTCGATCATTTTGCCGGTTGCGTCGAATTGTGGTTGAAATTTAGAGTTTGGCAGCATTCGATCGCTTTGATCGCGGCCAAGACGAATATGAATGTAGCCGATCTGCGGCAGGCGAATCAGTTCACGCAAGTTTCCGAAATTTTCCGTCGAGATCGGATCGAGCACCTTTTCCGAACGAATAAAACGTGCCGTCTCGCCGTACCCACCAGCTATGTCGAGGCCGTTATGAAATCGCAAGGGAATGTCGGACCCGACGGTACCTCGAAGTTCGCCGAGCGTCCCGGCGACATCACGGGCCGCGTCTGGCGGATCGTACGGCCAACGCGGCGGCTGCAGCTTTCGGAATGCGTCGGCGGAGTATTGCTTTTGATCTGCCACTTCCGAATTCGCTGTCGCCGAACCGATCGCCCGTATGAATCCGTTCTCGCTATCAGCGATCAACAACGAGCCGTCCGACCTGAATGCCAAACCAGATGGACGATTGAATCGAGCAGCACCTACACTCCCATTGCGAAATCCGCGGCTGCCGGCGGAGAGTGTCACGACATATGGAAATACACCGCGGCCGTTGACCACGCGAATCGCGTTTCCGTCAGCAATAAAGATCTGATCGCGGTCGTTAATGGCGATCGCGGTCGGGCGAACGAAGCTTGCTTCAAGAAGCGGCCCGTCCTTTAGATCTTCTTCACCGTTACCGGCCAGCGTCCAAACCGAACCGTTGGGTTCGATCACCCGGATGCGGCGATTGCCGCAGTCGGCAACAAGCAACTTATCTTTCCAGATGGCGATGCCAAGCGGAGTGTCGAACTGCGCGTCCGTACCGTCGCGAAATCCACGAACTCCTCCGGCAAGTGTTGATACGCGGCCATTTTCGATCACGCGGATCCGATCATTGTAGGTGTCCGAAACAAAAATGCGGCCGCCTTCGGCAATAGCGATCCCGATCGGGCCGTTGAAGATGGCTTGGGAACCGGGTCCATCAGCAAAACCCCGACTGCCATCAATACCGGCTATCGTTCGAATTTCGCCGGCGGCAGAAATTGATTTGATCGTATTGGAGCCGGAGTCGGCGACAATCAGTT
>JBJMGN010000369.1:0-10574 GCA_045807885.1 Pyrinomonadaceae bacterium
CGCCGATGTACTTGTCGAGGGTGCCGCCGTTCTCGAAAATAATCTCGGTCATCGCGGAAAAAAATCTATTTAAGAGGCCGACTACCTTTTCAGGATTTTCCTTTTCTGAGATCGAGGTAAATCCGCGGATATCCGCAAAAAGAACGGTGATCTTCTGATTCACACCGCCCAGCTTGAAAGATGAAGGATTATTGAGAAGCTGCTTAACGACATATTCAGGCATGAAGCGGCTGTAATTCGCCCGAGCCACTTCTTCGCGAGCAAGCCTCGTATGCGCTTTCACAGTTTCGACCGTTATTGCGGTTTGCGCCGCGACAGCGCTGATAAGCTCCAGGTGGTCCTGCGAAAAGGCCGCGAATGGATCAAGCCGGTCCGCGTACAAAACCCCATGAACATTCGATTCGGTGATCAGCGGAGCACATATCGTTGAACGAACGCCTTGCGAAACGATCGATTGGGCACCCAGAAACTGCTCATCAGCAATCGCATCTTGTGAAAGCAAAGCGATCTTTTCACGCATCACTTTCTGCGTGATCGTCCGGCTGATCGTCAGGCTTGAGGTCAGCTGCTCGATCTTTTCGTCACGGGTCTTGACGCTTACAGGGTTAAGGCTGTAGTCGAGAATGCGGCCATCTACCGTCTCGTCTGCAAGAAGAGCCACGACACGATCAGCCGGTGAACCGCGAAAAATAAGATCAGTCGCACGGTCGAAGATCGCCTTTTGATCGAAAACCGTTCCCAGCGAACGGCTCATCTCATATAGCAGCTCGAGCGTTTTGGCCTTTCGGCGAAGATCCTTTATTTCGTCAGGTGTTGCAAATGAAGATTCCAACGAAGTGTGCGACGGCCCACCGATGATCTCACGCGCCGAGAGCTTCATTTGCGTCTGGCCAAGCGGATTATCGTCAAAATCCACGCTTTTCGGAGCACTTGTGACGGTCGGTGCGCTTTGTACGGCTGCCGCGGCCGCCAAAGGAGCAGCATGCTTTGGCTGAGAGATCGGCGGAATACTTACATGCGATTCGAACGGCCGTGCGAATTCGAGCCGGCTTTCACCAATGACGACCACATCGCCCTGCTCGAGCGGTTTTTCAAGCATCGGTGAGCCGTTAACAAAAACGTGATTTACGCTTCGTTTGAGCTCGCCGTCTTCGATCGAGCCGTCAACGATCTTAAAAGCACTCCCTTCCGAGGAAACAAACGCGTGCTTGCGGGAAACACGCCGGTCATTCAAAACGATGTCGTTTTCCTTAGCCCTGCCTATCGTAAACATTGCGCCGGGGACAAGTTGTTTCTCCCAGATGCGGCCGTCGGGTTCTGTGATCTTTAAAACTGCACTCATTCGTGTGATTCAATTGTAATTGCTAAAACCCAAATGGTAAATTGAGGGCGACCTCGAACATGATCTATCTCGATAACAACGCAACAACTCCGGTCGTTCCAGAGGTTTTCGACGCGATGCGCCCGTTTTTAGATGCACATTATGGAAATCCGTCATCCGCATATTCGTTTGGCCAGGAAGCCAAGCGGGCGATCGAAGATGCTCGTGCACAGGTAGCTGAGCTGGTCGGAGCCTCTTCGCCTGAAGAGATCGTATTTACCTCGGGCGGAACCGAGAGCGATAATTGGTCGATTCTAGGCTCCCTGAAACTAAACCCTGAACGGCGTCACATAATTACCACGAAGGTCGAACACGAGGCAGTCCGAAAGTTGTGTGCGAAATTAGAAGCCGGGGGATATCGCGTAACATGGCTCGAGGTCGACGGCGAGGGCCTGCTCGATCTAAACCAACTCCGTGATTCGATCACGGCGGAAACCGCGATCGTTTCCGTAATGATGGCGAATAATGAAACCGGAATAATGTTCCCGGTTTCTGAGATCGCGGCGATCGTAAAGGAAAAGAGCGACGCGCTTTTTCATGTTGACGGCGTGAATGCAACGGGTAAGATCCCGGTCAACCTGAAAAATACGCTCATCGATCTCTTTTCGCTATCCGCGCATAAGTTTCACGGGCCGAAAGGGGTAGGCGCGCTATATATCCGAAAGGGTGTCGAACTTCCGTCTATCCAAATCGGCGGCGGGCAGGAGCGTTCGAGACGTGCTGGTACAGAGGCCGTCCATCAGATCGCCGGTTTGGGGACCGCAGCGAAATTTGTAAATGAATTCGATTCCGCAAAAAGGATCGCATCGCTTCGCGACAAGCTCGAGAATTCGATAATGAAAACGATTTCGAACGCCACCGTCAACGGAACGCGTGATGCGGATAAACGCCTGCCCAATACCTCAAACATCTCTTTCGAAAACACTAACGGCGAGATGATCTTGTCCCGACTTGACGACCTCGGTATATGCGTTTCTACCGGCTCTGCTTGCAATTCCGCCGACCATTCGGCATCGCCGGTTTTGCAGGCGATGAATATTCCATATTCGAAAGCAATGGGTTCGATCAGATTCTCGCTGAGCAGATTGAATCACGAGGAGGAGATCGATCGTGTTATCAAGAACCTTCCAAAAATTCTTGCCGATCTTCGGGCTATCGCGGGCTGATCAAGCCGCCTTTTCGATGCCGTAACGCGAAAGTTTTAAATATAACCCTCGGCGTGTTAATCCAAGCTCGCCAGCGACACGCGAAATATTCCAGTTGTTGCGAGCTAATGCTCCCCTTATCATTTGCATCTCGAGTTCGGAAACTGCATCTTCAAGCGTTCCGCCTTCCGGGATATTTGCGAACGGTGCAAAGGGGGCGTCGAATGTCGCGATCGGTTTGGCGTTTGCTGAAGCGCCGAAAATCGCAAGCGGCTGAGCGCTTCTTTTCAATTCCGGTGAAAGATGTTCCGGCGTAATCACCTCGCCGTCTATGGCTCGAGCTACGATCCGTTGGATCTCGTTGCACAGCTGCCGCACATTACCTTCCCATTCGCACACCATTAGTAGGTCGACGGTCTGGGGAGTGATCGTTACCCCGTTCTTCGCGAAACGCGAAGAGTAATGATCGACATAGTAATTCACGATCGGCGGTATTTCAGATCGACGCTCGCGGAGGGGCGGCACCCGCAGACGAATAACATTTAGCCGGTAATAGAGGTCTTCGCGAAACGAACCGTCGGCGACCTTTTCCTCTAGCGGCATGTTTGTCGCCGCAATAATTCGGACATCGACCTTTATCGGTTTCTTTTCCCCGATCGGCTGAACCTCGCCTTCCTGTAAAAAGCGAAGCAACTTCGGCTGCACATCGATCGGCAGATCGCCAACCTCGTCGAGGAAAAGCGTCCCGCCATCTGCCGCGCGGATCATACCCGGCGAATCGGTAACGGCACCGGTGAACGCGCCTTTTCGGTAACCAAAAAGGTGGCCTTCCGCAAGCTCTTTTGGAACCGCTGTGCAATTGAACGGAACAAAGATCTTGTCCTTGCGATTTGATAGCGTGTGGACTGCGCGCGACACAAGCTCTTTGCCGGTCCCGGATTCTCCGGTGACGAGAACCGTCACATCCGACGAGCGAATCTTGTGGATCTCGTCCACAAGCGATGCCATTGCCGGCGACGAATGGATAAAACCTGGCATCACGCTCGCCGCCGCATTCGAGCTGGATTCCAGTTCGTCAGGAATCGAACGGTCTTTCTCTCTAAGTGAAACTACGTCAAGCCCAAGTTCAACAACACTCAATAGCGGCTGCAGCGGACTTTCGTCGTTTAAAACGGCCGCCGGCCTTGGCGCGATTATCAGAAATGCATGCGGAGCGTTGGAAGGCCGAAGTTTGAAGACTGCGGCGTTGTTCTTCTTTTCGAAAACCTGTAGATCGTCTTTAGGCACGGCTTCATTGAATCGAGCGATCAATTCGCTGCAGTCCTGCGATGTGATCCCGTGAGTAATGAATGGAAACACGACGCGATTCTCACCATATTCCGCGATCACGATCTTTTTCGCTCGACTTTCCTGCTGCAGCACCGCCATCAACTCGCGAAAGAGTAACTCTCGCGACGCCGTAGCTTCCGCCAGCCTTACCATCAAAAGCTGCGAGACAACTGAGCTGGAACCCGAATGCCTCGGCGCAGTTTCTCCAACCGGCTTTACCAATGGTAAATTCTCGATCGCATCGGCTGCCGCTTTTTCCAACTCACCCACACCCAATTTTTTGAAGATGTCTCTCGCACTACTTAAATGCCGAACGGCTCGCGACCGCAGCCGCGGATTCAGATTTGGGCCTATCAACAAATGAGCCAAGGCGGTATGGTAGAGGTCCGAAGCAGATTCAAATATCGTCAGGCTCCGATTGAAATGATGGACCGCCAGATCACGGTCTTCCTGTTCCAGTGCGGTAAGGCCCCGGATCCGCTGAATATTACCGAGCACAAAAAAGTCGGATCTCGGGTCGCCATCTTCGATCACCTTCAGGTAGTTTTCGCAGGCTTCGATGTCGCCATTTTTGAAATAGCTCTCAGCAAGCACAAGGCCGGCCATGTTTGCGTAGTGCTTGTCGCCGATCTTTTCCGAAAGGTCGATCGTCTTCCGGGCAGTTTCCGCGGCCTTTTCGACCTTTCCCTGCGCTAGGAAAAGGCGCGATAGATTTCTAAGAGCTTGAGCTTCATACCATTCGCGTTTTCTCTCTCGCGCAACCGAGACGGCCCTTTCAAGCAGCTTCTGCGCGTCTTTGAGTTCGCCCCGTAAGATCTTTAGCTCGCCGAGGCTGTCCAGTATCCCGGCCATGTGAACGTGGTTTGTTTTCGTCGCGAGGTCGAGCGCACGTTCGATCATCACCTCGGCGCGATTGAATTCGCCGATCAGCATCAGATTTATTCCCAGGTTGTTATAGGCGATCACGGAATTTAAGACGTGTTCGGTTTGATCGAAGAACTGGATCGATTTCTCAAGACACGCCACACCGTCAGCCGGACGCCGAAGGAACCAATAAGCGCCCGACATATCGGTATAAAGCTTGCCGAGCATAAAGGGCGCGCTTCTTGCGCCTATGATCTGAATACCGAGGTCGAAATATTCGAGGGATTTTTCGCTGTTGCCTTCCTGATGGTAGCTAAGCGCTATCTCGCGATACGCCTCTGCTATGCCGAGCCAGTCGCCATTTGCGCGCATTCGATCGAGCGCGCTTTTAGCATGGTCGCGGCAGATCGCACATTCGTTCAGCTTTCGATAAACACGTGCGAGCCCGATCTCGATATTGCCCAGCAGATTCTCATAACCGTGCTCTTTTGCTTTTTCGTGCGTCGCTTTCAACAAAGTAACTGCTTTTGGATGATCCCCGAGGTTGTTAAAGGCGATCGCGAGCTGCGTTGAAACTCGGATCTGCGTTTCTTCGGAAAGGCGGCCGAGGACATCTTCGTCCTCATATGCCTTGATCGCATCGAGCGATTCCTTATAGCGGCCGACCGTCTCGCAAGTGAATGCGAGCAGGCGTTTGAGGTTTGCCAGGTCGTTGTCAGAATGTTTGTAATTGTGGATCGCGGCCGTTAGCGTGATTTCAGCTTTGTTCGAACGGCCTTCGCGCAGTTTTTGGCCGATCCCGGAAAAGATTCCATCAAGTTCGCCTTTAGCGATCGACCTCTGATCTTTGAAGTGCACTTCAGAGTCGGCAGACCCCTTTGAAACAGTCCGGGCTTTGGATCTCGTCGATTTTCCGATCATTTCTGAATAAAGTCTGCCCCGCCCCCAAGTCCTTTAGCTGCAAAACTTGGAGGAGTCCTTTGACTCAAATTGAATACTTAGTAAACAGCGCATCGAAAATTTAACAGAAAAAACTTGATTCGTCCACATATTTTGTTAGCTCAAGGCTGTTCGCTGCGACTCTGCTTGAGTTAAACTGATGCAAAAAGGCCGTCGCTAACTACTTTCGGCAGTTAGATTATGTCGCTGATCTCGAAAATCGATACCGGGAAAATGACAGTTTTGCCATTGCTATTCCTCGTTTTCGCGACCGAAGCTTTCGGCGACAATCGTTGCTTTACCGGCGACGAGGCGCAAAAGATAATCGCGGCCTTTTCTTCACCGGGAGCTCGTGCGGAAGACAAAAAGCTCAGAAAGGAGCTTATCGAGATGCGCGACGAGCGTTCGAAATTAAATGAAAAGATAACAACCGATACTGAGAAAAATAAGGGCCTGATACCGGTGTCGAATCAATTGGCAGAAAAGCAATTACTTCGTGTTTGTCAGATCCTGAAGCAAAGCGGATTGCCGACCAAAGAAACCGTCCAGGAAGACGGCTTCGATGCCTTCACTTTTCTGATAGCGAACAACAAAGCATTCGCGTTGCAGCGGGAGTTACTTCCGGTTCTGACCGAAGCTGCAAAAAAGGGCCTGATCCAATATCCACTGATCGCGTCTCTTGTCGACAACATACGCGTCGGCGCCGGCTACCCTCAGATCTTCGGGACACAGGCAACGATCAAGGAAAACATAATTTACGTTTATCCGCTTTTAAACGACGAAAAGGTCGATGAATGGCGGAAGGAATACCAACTTCCACCCCTCGCGGTTCAGATCAGGCGTCTTGAGAACCAATACATGATGCCCGTTTTGAAGTCGCAGCGGAGAATCTCGGCTGCGGAGACGAATGCGAAGGCAGCGGACCAGAAATCGGATGCGGCTATCTTAGGATTGCCGATAGATGAGAACGAAGCGATCAAGGTCGAAACAAAGCTTGTCAATCTGAACGTTCGTGTAATGACGCGCGATGCGAAGGTTCCGTCAGGATTGAATCTTTCAAAAAACGACTTTCAGATACTCGAAGACGGCGTCGATCAGGAAATCAGTTTTTTTACCACAACCGAGGAACCATTCGACCTGGTCCTTCTCCTGGACTTTTCAGGCTCAACAAGGGAAAAGCGGGGGTTGATCAAAAAGGCCGCCCAACGATTTGTCGAATTCGCACGGCCTAATGATCGGATAGCCGTTGTTGCATTCGCAACCGAGACTAAGCTGATCTCAACCTTAACAACGGACAAAGCTGCTCTAGCGAAACGGATCGATGCCATTAACCTTGAAGGGGGCTCGCCTATCTGGGACTCGCTGAAATTCACTTACGACAATATCCTCAGTAAAGAAAGCGTCGGACGTCGAAGCGCCGTGGTAATTATGTCTGACGGGCTCGATAATTCTCGCAACATTACATTTGCAGATGTGATGGAGACCGTACGCCGTGGAGATTCGACGATCTTTTCCATTTACCTTAATACGACACCGGGCAATTTTTCATCCGGCTGGCTCGACCGGATGGCCAAAAGATCGCAGGAGTTTATGTCGATGCTTGCCGAAGAGAGCGGTGGACAGTTTTATAAGGCAAAAGGTATAAACGACTTGAACGGCATCTATGAACAGGTTGTAAATGATCTGGGGAAGGTATTTAGCGTCGGTTTCGAACCCAAGAATGACAAACGCGACGGCGGATGGCGAGAGCTTTCCGTAAAGATCAAGACCCAGCCCAATCTCGTCGCAAAAACACGACGCGGTTATTACGCTAACTAAGTTTGCACTTACACAATGTCTGAATTTCCCGATCAAGCCGGTGATGTTCTAACCGAAAGTAAAACGAAGCTCGAAAAGCCAAAGCTGTTCAAGGTTTTGCTGCATAATGACGATTTCACGACCATGGAATTCGTCGTATTCGTCCTCGAATATGTTTTTCAGCGGTCGGAAGCCGAGGCCTTCACAATAATGCTAAAGGTGCACAACGAAGGCGTGGGTGTTGCCGGCATTTACCCGCATGACATCGCCTATATGAAATCGCACAAGACAATGAATCTGGCAAAGGCTCGCGAATACCCGCTTCTGTGCACTATCGAAGAGGAATAATTTCAAACGATATGATATTCTTGGCTTTGAATATGCGGAGGCCATCGCCCATTAAAATAAGAACGAATGGGACCGTGCTCAGATGAATTGAGCCGAGGCTTTAAATTTGCCGAAAAGTCCCAAGCCGAAATGCTTGGGACTTTTTCGATTTTGGAACCCTTTGCGGCCTTCGCGACTTTGCATGAAAAGTTTACTGAACGAATAAGATTTCAATTTCTATGCCAGATCCATTAGATCTCAAGAAGACTGTTAACTTACCCAAAACCGATTTTGCGCAGAAGGCGAATTTAGGCCAGAGTGAGCCTGCGCGATTAAATAAATGGCAGGAAATGGGCCTTTATGAGCAAGTGATAAAGGCTCGCAAAGGGCGCGATAAATTCATCCTCCATGATGGCCCACCGTATGCGAATGCCGACATTCACATCGGCACCGCATTGAACAAGATCCTAAAGGATTTTGTTGTCAAAACTCGATCGATGATGGGCTTCGACGCTCCGTACGTGCCAGGCTACGACTGCCACGGTTTACCCATCGAAACGATCGTAGAAAAGAAGCTCGCGGAGAAAGGAAAGAACAAAGCCGACCTGCCCGTAGCAACGTTTCGGCGAATCTGCCGCGAACATGCTTCGACCGCGATGAACAACCAGACGCGCGACTTTCAACGGTTAGGCATACTCGGCGAATGGAACACGCCATACCTGACGATGTCGCCCGAATATGAATCATCGACCGCACGGCTTTTCGGAAAATTCCTCGAGCGCGGTTTCGTTTATAAAGGTCTGCGGCCGGTTTACTGGTGCATCCACGATCAGACCGCATTGGCTGAAGCTGAGGTCGAATACAAGGAACACACATCGCCGTCGGTCTACGTGAAATTTCCGCTCAAGTCGAATCCGGCAGATATCGATGCCGCACTTGCGGGCAAAAATGTCTTTCTCGTTATATGGACAACGACGCCGTGGACACTGCCGGCAAATCTTGGTATCGCCGTCCATCCTGAATTCGATTATTCGGCAATAGAGGTTTCCGACGGTGAAGTGTTCATTGTCGCCTCCGAACTCGCTAAAGCGTTCGCCGAAACCTGCGGCTTCGCGGAATATGAAGAGGTCGGGCGGGTCAAGGGCGCAAAGCTTGATCGGCTTGAAGCTCGGCACCCTTGGCTTGACCGCACTTCGCTAATAATGAACGGTGAGCACGTCACGCTTGGCGAGGCTGATGCCGAGGTCGAACTCGACGTTCGTTTCGAAGGCAAATCGACGACAAAATCGGGAACCGGTGTTGTTCACACTGCGCCCGGCCACGGAGCCGATGACTTTCACATCGGCAAAAAATACGGGCTTGAGATCTATTGTCCCGTCGACAACGCCGGTAAATTCACAGACGAAGTCGAGCATTGGGCCGGTATGAATATCTTCGACGCTAATCCGAAGATCGTCGAATTTCTTCGCGAGTCCGGCGCGCTTTTAATGAGCGAAAAATATCAGCACCGATATCCTCATTGCTGGCGTTGCAAGAACCCGGTTGTTTTCCGCGCCACGCCGCAGTGGTTCATCTCGATGGACGAGATCAACGGTGAACCGTCAACTGACGGACTCCGGTCAAAAGCGCTTGCAGAGATCGACAAGGTTAACTGGTATCCCGCCTGGGGCGAAGGCCGTATGGCAAACATGTTCAAGGGGCGACCGGACTGGTGCGTTTCGCGCCAACGTTCGTGGGGAGTGCCGATCCCGGTCTTTTATTGCAGCGGCTGCGATGAAGCCATCGCCGATCCAAAGATCATCGACCATGTCGCCGACATCTTTGCTAAAGAAACTGCAGACGCATGGTACGCCCGGCCTGAAAGGGAATTGCTTCCCGACGGATTCAAATGTCCGAAATGCAGCGGAACCGATTTTCGAAAGGAAACTGACATTCTCGATGTTTGGTTCGATTCCGGATCAAGCTGCGTTGCCGTTTTGGAAACTCGTGGCGATACGCTGCGATTTCCGGCCGACGTTTATCTTGAAGGCGGGGACCAATACCGGGGTTGGTTCAATTCATCGTTGAGCTGCGGTATTGCAGCACATGGCACCGCTCCCTACAAGCAGATCGTCACGCACGGTTGGGTTGTCGACGGCGAAGGCAAAAAGCAATCGAAGTCGCTCGGCAATGTAACTGCGCCGCACGAGATTATCAACAAATCCGGCGCGGAGATATTACGATTGTGGGCCGCGGCCGTCGATTACACCGAAGACGTTCGCTGTTCGGACGAGATACTTTCGCGCGTCGTCGATGCATATCGAAAGTTTCGAAATACACTGCGGTACGCGCTCGGAAATCTCGCCGAGTTCGATCCGAAAGCGGATTCCGTTCCGGATGATGAAATGCTTGAGATCGACCGATGGGCGCTTGCGAACCTTGACGTCGTGACCGGGAAAATACTTCAGGGCTATGAGGCTTACGATTTCCAGGCAGCTTACAACGCGATCTACAACTTCTGCACGGTCACGCTGTCGGCCCGATATTTCGACATTATAAAAGACCGACTATACATATATTCGCCGCGGTCGGTCGAGCGACGCTCAGCACAAACCGCACTTTATAAAATAACCGATTCGCTCTGCCGCCTGATGTCGCCTATTCTTGTCTTTACGTCCGATGAGGCATGGGAAAATTTGCCGTCGCGCGACGTCGCCTCGGTACATATCGCTGAGTTTCCAAACACGAGCGGGTCCGAAAATGGCGAACTCCTCCAGCGTTGGGAACGTATATTTTCTATTCGCGATGAGGTT
>JBJMGN010000370.1:0-10439 GCA_045807885.1 Pyrinomonadaceae bacterium
GCGCGTCGTCAACAGATTGTCGACGCCCTTTACAACGATCGCGTCCTCGCCGAGGCCGATCAGTCGCTTTACCGCCTTTACACCCGTCGAAATGCGCGTTTCTTTTCGATTTTCCGGATCGAGCTCTGCAAATTTCTCGGCGCCTAAATGTTTTGAGATCACATTTCGCGGCAGCGTTTTACCATAACCGATCGAAGCGAGCAGATCTTCGGGACGACCGAGTCCATACTCGTTCGCGATACGCTTCATCTCTCCGTCATTGTTTAGCAGCTTCTTCGCAGCTACATTGAATCTGGTCGATTCTTTTTCGAGCAGCTTACGGCCGAGGTCTATCGAATCTGCGCGCTGCTGGTCGCTTATGAAATGACGAATGCGGTTGCGTGCCTTAGACGTGACGACGTAGTTAAGCCAGTCGCGCGACGGCTTCGAATTCGCGGTCGTCATTATTTCCACGACGTCGCCGTTTTGCAGCTCCGTTTTTATCGGAACTATTCGTCCATTTATCTTTGCTCCCGTACAAGCATCACCGACCTCGGAATGGATTGCATACGCAAAATCGATGGGCGTAGATCCGCGCGGAAGCTGGATCACCTTTCCCATCGGGGTGAACGCATAAACGTCTTTCGGAAAAAGGTCCAGTTTCAGCGATTCGATGAAATCCTCGGAGTCTTCGTTATCCTGATTATCTTCGACCAGCGGTAAGAGCAGTTTTTCGACCGTTTTGCGAAGCTCGTCGAGGCTTTCGTCGTCTTCGCGAGACCCGAGCTTACTTTCCTTATACTTCCAATGAGCAGCGACACCTTCCTCGGCGATCTGGTGCATTTCCTGCGTTCGGATCTGGACCTCAAAGGGCTGTCCTCCGTCGCCGATCACCGACGTGTGCAGCGACCGGTAAAGGTTGTCGCGTGGGATCGCGATCCAATCCTTGAACCGTTCAGGAACGGGCGTCCAGATATCATGAACGACACCGAGCGTAAGGTAGCAGTAAGTTTTATCGTTAGGCGTGATTATCCGCGTTGCGATCAGGTCGTACACCTGCTCGATCATGATCCGTTGCTTTCGAAGTTTTTTCCAGAGCGAATAAAGACGCTTTACCCGGCCTTCGATAGCGACGAACGGCACTTCGTTCTCATTCAGTTTCGATGTGATCGTATTGCGTATCTTTTCGAGGATCGCCTCGAGTTCGGGGCGGCGGGCATCAACCTCTTTGGCAAGTTTTTTATATTCGTCAGGATAAAGATTTTGAAACGAAAGATCTTCGAGTTCGCTCCGCATCTTACCCATTCCGAGCCGATGAGCGATCGGAGCATAAATATCAAGAGTTTCCTGCGATATCCGCGCACGCTTTTCCGGCTTGAGGTACTGCATCGTGCGCATGTTATGCAGCCGGTCGGCAAGCTTGATCAGGACGACACGAACGTCCGTGACCATTGCCAATACCATTTTGCGCACATTCTCGGCTTGCTGCCTTTCGCGGGAGAGGTTGCTGATCTGCGCGATCTTCGTAAGGCCGTCGACAAGCTGTGTTATCTCGTCTCCAAAATAGGAACGGATCGTATCGAGATCAATTAGGGTGTCTTCGACAACGTCGTGCAAGAGACCGGTCGAAACGCTAACCTCGTCAAGGCGCATTTCGGCAAGGATATTCGCAACTTCAATGGGGTGAATAAGATAGGGTTCGCCCGATGCGCGTTTTTGACCCTTGTGATGGAGCGCGGAGAATAGGTAAGCCCGCCGTATCAGATCGATATCTGCGCCCGGGCGGTTCTTCTCGACAACTCCGATAACGTCTTCGATTCGAATCATCAAGCAAAGTTACTTATGAATTCTAGCGAAACTGCTTTAATAAAATCTATGTTTTTCGATTTTCAGAAACCAATGTTTGAATAAGAAAATGGTGCCCGGCCAAAATGATCCGGGCACCATACTGCAATTCACGGCTTAGAAGGAATTATTTCGGAGCGGATGCATTCGCATTCGCTTTATTCGCGTTTACCGCTTCCTGTTCCGCGGTAACTCGTGCTTCCTTCTCTTCTTCAAGAGCCTTAACAACTTTCTTTAGTTCGTCGGCGGCAGCTCGTTTTGCATCGGCATCAGCTTTTAGATTCGCGTAATCCGGGCTTCCTTCCATCTCAGCAAGACGCGACGCCTGGACTGCGATACTGGCACGATACGAGCGAGCTGAATCGAACGGCGACAAGATCTCTTCAAAGACCTTCAACTCGTCGTCGTTCATCGCCTTGATATTTGCAGAAGCAGCATTCTTCACCGCCTCGGGTTCAAGCGCCTGGGTCGGATTAAAATATTCCTGGCCCTTCGCGACACATTCCTTCAGCTTCGCCAGATCCTCTGGATTTTCCGGCTTCACGAACTGAAATACGTCCTTACCGTCTTTCTTAACGGTTTTCTTGGTTTTTTCAGTATCGGTAATATCGTTCGCACAGGTATTGTATTCGAGTCCAAGCGAAACCAAGGCTCGTGCACGTGCCGTTTCGGGCATCTGCGTATCAGCAGCTGTATCTGTTTGAAACTTGATCGCTTGGTCCCTGTCGCCAAGGCCCTCTATAAGGTTTGGGATCGCGCTTACCGTACTATTCAAACTCGAAAGTGCAGCATAAAAGCGCTTCTGTTCGGCATTTCCAGATTTGTTAGCATCGTAAGCCGACTTTGCTTCTGCATATTCGTGCTTTACCTGAGGAACTGCTTTTTTATATTCCGCTATAGCTTGCTCGGCCAACTCTTTGTTCTGGCGGTCTCCAATAAAACGCGAGTGGAGCGTTCGTGCCAGGAACAACTGAGCTGTTCTTCCTTCCAGCGTTGCGCCTTCAGGGTCGCGCGATGCTGCCTTTCTAAAAAGTTCCTCGGCCTCAGCAAACTTTCTGTCTTTATAAGCAATTGAACCATCTACCAGATTCTTACGAGCCATTATCCGGCTGTAGAACGAGCAATTGGTTGTAAATAGTACGGCGCAAACAAAAACAGCAAGCACCGCAAAACGAGAAGACCTCATTTCTTCACTCCATTCGAATTAATATCGTTTAATGGCGTAAACCGCACGCCGCCCAAAACACTAGTCGGTCAGATCGTCGATCTGTAACCCGATAGGCTGGGCACCAGCCAATTTGACCGCATCGATTACCCTCGCCACATCGCCATATTTTATCGAGGTAGGCGATTTAATGAAGATGGTCTTTTCGATCTCGTTCGTACCTTCACGGCGAACATCGGCCTGCTCACGCTGCTGGAAAATAGCCTTAAGCCTGTTGATCAGTTCCTCAGGCTCGTCAACGCTGCCAGCCGCCTCGGTATTGAGGGTAAGCGAACGGTTGTTTCGGTTGATCGCCACAACGAGGGTCAACGGATTAGGCTTGACCTCGATGTTTTGCTGATCTTTCGGCTCCGCGGGGACCTTTGCCTCAAACTTGCTCGGCTTAACGGGCGTGATGACCATAAAGATGATCAGCAGCACGAGCAAAACGTCTATCAGCGGCGTTACGTTAATGTGCGGGGTTGCCTCGCCTGAGGAACCTCCTCCTGACATTCCCATTGTCTTCTACTTCCTTTAAAGATTTCTTCGACGCCCCTATTGTTGCGGCCCGCCGGTTTTCTTTTTGTCCGCTACGAGACCGATCTTGTCGATCTCCTGTTTCCGGATCGTGTCGATCGCTTGAACAACCGTTCCGTAGTCCACTTCAATACCGCTCTTGATATAGACAATGCGCTTGTCCGGCTGCTTGTCCTTCATCATCGACTTGATCTTTTCACCAAGCTCGGAAAGCGGTAGCGGGTCTTTGCCGACATAAAAGTCGGTGTTGTTCGGTATCGAGATCACAACGGACGTATCCTTCGTGATCTCGGCATCTTCTTCCGGAGTGTTCATGTCTCTCGGAATATTCACCGAAACACCCTGCTGTAGTAATGGTGTCACGATCATGAAAATGATCAGCAACACGAGCATTACGTCCACCATCGGTGTAACGTTGATCTCCGAGTTATATTCGTCGGTTCCCCCGATCTGTGCGCCCATGGCAACTATTCTCCTTAAATGTACGACGGATTTACTGACCAGCCGTCAGGACGGACCCAACGGCCCGCGCTACAAGTAAAACCGGAAATTAGCCTCGCAGGGCTTTGGTCCGCTGCTTGATGAAGTAATCAACCAATTCCGAAGCCGAGTTTTCCATTTCGACACCAAAGCTTGTCACTTTGTTCGTAAAGTAGTTGAACATCCACACTGCAGGAACCGCCACGGCGATACCAAAAGCGGTAGCGACGAGAGCTTCTGCGATAGCGGCACCGACAGCACCGATACCGGCATTTTCAGCCTGTGCAAGAGCGACGAAAGCACCGATGATACCTACAACGGTTCCGAATAGTCCCACGAACGGTGCTGTTGAACCCACCGTCGCAAGACCAGCGAGGCCGCGTTTCAACTCGGCGGTCTTAACCGCGATCGCACGATCAAGTGCACGCTTTGATGCTTCCATTTCGTCAGCCGAGATATCGGTATTGCCCTGGTGAGCAGCAAACTCTTTGAGGCCTGAAGAAACGACCATAGCCAGGTGCGAATCTTTATGCCGATCGCTGATATTGATGGCTTCGTCGATATTGCTGTTCTTCAAAGCCTGTGCAACTTTCGGCGCATACTGACGCGACTGCTGCTTCGCTTTGTTGTACGTCAGCCAACGCTCGATTCCGACAGCGATCAGATACACAGCCTGAATAAGAAGGATGCTGATAACGATCCAGCCCGGGATGGTCAAGCTTCGTGCGATATCGTAGATACCAAACGAGATCTTTTGCTGGCCTTCCGCCAACAGTAAAAATGAGCCTAGAACATCAGTCCCTAACAGGCTTGCGAAAAAAGTCATGATTTTTCCTCCAAAAGAAATCCGAAAATTCGTTTAAAATTGCGAAGACAAATTTTTTGGAGGCTCGCAATTCCTGTGTTTTGAGCCTCCAATATCTTGCCGCTTACCGTTAAGGTGCGACGAAATTATACGTAATTACGCCCGATACTTTCACAGGCTGCCCTGACAGCTTCGTCGGGCTGAACCGGGCGCCGCGTGCTGCGCCGACCGCTGCTGCACGCAGGAGCGGGTGTCCGCTTACCGCCGATGCTGAAACAACGCTTCCGTTCTCGTCGATAAGAACCTGCACACTGACGGATCCTGCAGCACGGACTGCTTTCGCTGCGGGTGGATATGCCGGTTTGGGCAAACTGATGGCCTTACCATTGAGCACGCCGCCGGAGATCTGTTTGGGAACTTCCTTTTTCGGCGGCGGTGGCGCTGAATCGACCACATCATCATTACCGCCACCACCAGTGTTGCCAGAATCGCTTCCGGTTCCTGAGGTGTTTACTGGTCCCTTATAATCCGTAGGCACCGGGTTTGCCGAAGTGTAGTTGGTGTCACCCTTAACCGTGTATCGATTCGGATCGCGCGGCGGGATAAGATTCTTTACAGTACTAATTTGATCTGGAATTTTTGGCGGGGTTTCGTCCATCCTTGCAAGGATCTCTTTGCGGACGTCCACGTTCGGATCTTTCTGTTCCGGTTTCTTCTCCGGTTCAGGTTCTGGGGCTTCTTCAACCACCGGGGGAGCGACAAGCGTTTCTAGCGAAAGGTCGCTGCCTCCCATTCCGTAGTCCTTGGCGAAAAGGCTGTATAGGTACGCGCTTAACAGGACCGTCGTCAGAATTACGAATGTAGTCAAAAGAAAGCTGCTACGCCGAGTATCTTCGGAAGCGTGGCTTTTGGATTCGACTAATTGATCTAACATCTCAATTTCCTCCCTTTCTTACGGTGCCAAACTTAAGTCAAGGGCTACGAAACCTTCCAAAACCTTAGATGTATCGCGGTTAACCCTAAGTTGTCGTTCTTCTCTCGCCTGGCCCTGCGGACTTTCCGCACTCAGACGATAGCTTTCAGCTGTCTTTGAACGACGAGTACTAGGTAGGCGAGGCGATAGCCGGCAATCGGACAAACGCCCCACAGTACCTGTTTCCGTGTCGAACAGAAACAAGAGAAAGCAGATACAAAATATCTAATTGACCAGCAACGTTAAGAAGTCTATGTTCTAACCTTTTGAATGTCAAGATTAGAGAAGCCGCTTTTAACCTATTTATAAACGTTTCCCGCTAATTTAGGTCCGCTGAGACCTAGCGTGTAACAGGCCGTCGCGTTACGGAACGGCGCGATGCGGATGCAAGCTTTTCCTTGCCTATATCTTTTGAAACAACGTCGTTCATTTCCGCTCGACCAAGCTTGCTTTGCCACCAGATCGCGATCGGGCTGGCAATGGCGACGGTCGAATAGCAGCCCAATGTCAGGCCAACCAGCAAAGCTAGCGAAAAGCTGCGCAAAACTTCTCCTCCGAACAACACCAGCGACAACACCGATAAAATGACGAGTCCGGCTGTTATCACAGTCCGGGAAAGCGTTTGGTTTATTGATTCGTTAGTGATCGTGAATATCGAGCCGTGGCGGTTCATTGCCATATTTTCACGAATACGGTCGAAAATAACGATCGAATCATTAACGGAAAAACCGACAATGGTCAATATCGCGGCGATCACCGTAAGATTGACTTCCCATTGAAATATCGAAAAGAACGAAAGGACCATGAGAACGTCGTGAAACACAGCAAGTACCGCACCTGCGGCATAGGTCCAGTCATAACGAAACGCGATGAAAAGCAAAATGCCGACGAGGCCCAGAAGTGTTGCCGTTACGGCCTGGTTGCGCAGCTGCGAACCGGCGATCGCCCCGACCGAATCCGTCCCAAGGATCTTGTATGTCGCATCCGGAGCGGTATCGAGCGTCGCTTCCCCCTCGGCCTCTTTGCCAAAGGTGTCCAGCGCCGTTTTTACCGATGTGCGGCCGGCTTGCACCTGTTGCTGCTGCTGTTCATCGTTTTGAGCGTCACCCGTAGATTCGATCAACGGAATTTTAATGAGCACTTCATCCGGCTTGTTGGTCGTCGCCTGTATTACCGGATCGGTGATACCCGCATTGTTCAACGCGTTCCGAATTTCGTCGTCCGTCGGACGCTGACGGAATTTCGCCGTTACTACGGTCCCGCCCTTGAAATCAACGCCCAGGTTGAAAGCGTTCGTCCCGCCGGGGGTCAGTTCTCTTGAGATCGCGGATAACAATCCCGCGACCATAATGAATATCGAAAAGGCGATGAAGATCTTCCTTTTCCCTAGCCAGTCGATATGAATGTTCTGAAATAAATTAAACATCGCTAAAATTGCCAACCGGAGAGCATTAAATGCTCAGTTTCTGCAGATTCGGCCGCAGGCTCAACTCCCAATTAAAGATTGTTCGCGAAACGAACACCGCAGTAAACAGGTTTATCAAAAGCCCCAGGATCAGAGTTACAGCAAATCCGCGAATGGGCCCCGAACCGGTCATATATAGGATCAACGAAGAAATGATCGTCGTAACGTGCGTATCGATAATTGTGACGAACGCCCGGTCGAAACCGATCGCTATCGATTCGGCGACACCAATTCCGAGTCTTAGTTCTTCACGAATTCGTTCGAAGATCAGCACGTTCGAATCGACGGCCATACCGATGCCGAGAATAAGTCCCGCGATACCCGGTAACGTCAGCGTCGATTTGATCATCACTAACGCCGCTATGGTCAAGATCATATTCATCACAAGTGCGACGACGGCATTAACTCCCGAACCGCGGTAGTAGAAGAGCATGAAAAAAACGACCAAAGCCAGGCCCCCGAGCGAAGCTTCAACGCCCGAACGTATCGAGTCGGCCCCGAGGCTTGGACCCACCGTGCGTTCTTCCTGATACTGGATCTTCGCCGGCAATGCGCCCGAACGAAGCGTCAACGCAAGATCGTCTGCCGTTTGTTTGGTGAATCTTCCGGTGATCTGTCCGCTGTCGAAGATCTGCGATTTGATGAACGCGGCGGATTTCACTTCACCGTTCAAGACCACCGCCATGTAATTATTAATGTTCTTTCCGGTCCATTCACCGAACTTCTGAGCTCCGGACGGCTTGAACGAAAAGTTGATCTCAAAGTCGCTCCCGCCGGCGCGTCCCTGGCTTGCGGACGCATCGCGAAGCTCACTGCCGTCAACTACTGCGGGATATTCGACAACGACAAATTGCTTAGGTTTATCCTGCGGATTAGCAGAATTTTGCGCCGGATCGCTATCGCGCTCGGCATAAGGCAAAATGCGACGATTTGGCGGCACCGTTCCGCCAAGCGACTGTTTCGCTGCTTCCTCTGTCGGATATGTCTGAACGGGCGACGGATTCGCGGCACTCACGATCTTCATCATCGCGAGGTTTGACTCCGCGCCGATGAGGTTTTTCACACGCTCTGGATCCTCGACACCGGGCATCTGCAAAAGTATCTGTCCCGACGATTCCGAACCGTGTCTTTGCAGGGTTGGTTCTTTGACACCAAAAGAGTTGATGCGGCTTTCGACGATCTTCAATGCCTGTTCTACGGCTTGATTCTTCAGGACGGTCTGGACATTAGAAGGTAGTGTCCAGGAAACCGTATTACCCGAAGTGCTTTGGGTCCAGTTAGCTAGATCGACCTTCTTTCTGACCTCGTCGACTACCGCTTGCGCCTGAGCAGGATCTGACAGTTCCAGGTTTATCGCATACGTGCCGTTAGCCGTGACTGTGGAACTGCCTGTTACCGGCAACTTCGCATCCTGGGCCGCGCTTTGTGCAGCCTGCGCGTTGTTTTCGGTCAGGGTCTTAAGGTACTCGTCGGTCCGCACGCGCATCACGAGGTGGGAGCCGCCTTTCAGGTCGAGTCCCAGATTGATGTTGTTGGCGAGATTTGCCTTTATACCTTCCCAGGTAAAATCGCGCGCGGTCGGTGCCTGGCGCGGGCCAAAAACAAGGTATATGCCAACAAGGGTGATTGCGACGATAATTATCGTGCGCACCCATAAAGATTTACTTATCATTGCTTATTTCGCGTTCCCCAAAATCCGCGCCTTAGAACCGCAAGAGGAACAAAACTTATTCCGGCCGTTTTCCGACAACGGCGCTCTTTCCGACTTCAAGAAACGACTTCTCTGCACTTTGGATGATGAAGCTCGTATCTTTTACTTCCTTGATCTTTCCAATTATTCCCCCGTTGGTCACAACCTCATCATTTATCTTAAGCTGCGTGATCATTTCCTGAAGCTGCTGCTTCTGCCGCTTCTGGGGCAGGATCACAAGAAAATAAAAAATGCCAAAGATAAAAACGAAAGGAAGAAGCGTCCATATCAAACCGCTGCCGCCTGCATCCTGAAAGAACAAAAGTGTAAGGTTCATCATTAATCGAACGAAACTGAAAACAAAAGGTCAATCATATACACTGATATTTTATTTTTCAAACGGACGATGCCTCATTTTCGGTCAGTTTCGCCAGAGTTGTTCGTTTGAACGATTCGAATTCGCGGTCTGCGATCGCGATCCTTGAACGCCGCATCAGGTCGAGGTAATAGGCTAAATTGTGGTGAGATAGCAGAGTAGCCGCAGTCATTTCCGCTGCTTGATAAAGGTGGCGGAGATATGCCCGTGAGTATCGCCGGCACACCGAGCACGAACACTCCGGATCAAGCGGCACTTCATCTTCTGCAAACCGCGCATTCCGAATGTTTATCTTTCCTTGTGAAGTAAAAACGCCGCCGGTCCGGCCGTTTCGGGTGGGCATTACGCAGTCGAACATATCGATTCCATGAGAAACCGCTTCGAGCAGATCTTCCGGTGTTCCAACTCCCATCAAATACCTCGGCGTATCGCCAGGCATTTTCGGCGCAATATGTTCGAGAACACCATACATTACATCTTTTGCCTCGCCGACGCTCAGGCCGCCGATCGCGTATCCATCAAAACCGATCTCGACCGTTCGCTCCAAGCTTTCCGCTCGGAGGTCGTGATGGCCTGCTCCCTGAATGATCCCAAACAGCGCTTGCTTGCCGGACAACGATGCAGAAGCCTGACCGTAAGGGAGGGCGTAATCAGGATGTTGAAAGTTACGCCCTTGCTCACGCGTGGGCCTCTGCAATTGATCGAACTTTGTTTTCGATCTTTTCGCCCAACGGATCGTCAGGTCAAGACTTTCCTTTGTCTTTTCAAAACCCGCGTCCCCCGGCGGACATTCGTCGAATGCCATCACGATCTCTGAATCAAGCGCAGCCTGCACCTCCATGGAGATCTCGGGCGAAAGAAACTGCTTGCTTCCGTCCAGGTGCGAGCGAAATTCAACGCCGTCTTCGGAAAGTTTTCTTAGATCAGAAAGCGAAAAAACCTGGAATCCGCCGGAGTCAGTGAGGATCGATCGATTCCATGACGAGAACTTATGAAGTCCGCCCAACCGTCCGATCAATTCGTGCCCGGGACGTAGGAAAAGGTGATAGGTGTTTCCAAGAAGGATCTGGGCGTCGAGTTCGTCT
>JBJMGN010000371.1:0-5070 GCA_045807885.1 Pyrinomonadaceae bacterium
GGCTCGAGGAAGCTCAGCACGCCAAGCTCGACATGCAAATGGTTCAATCACTCGGCGAAGGTCTAACAGAAGGGGCGATCGAACGGGCAGTAGACGGCCTTTTGGACATTGGCGGATTTCTCGACACGGGTTTGCGACAGCAGACGCTGTTCGATCTCGAGGCGTTGGAGCTGGCCACCGGCCGGACCCTAAATGACGCTGAGCGCGAGCTATTTATCAGCGTGCAGCATCAGGCCAACCGCTGGACATATATCGGAAGCGGAATGGTCCATCCGAAATTCCTTTCGAGTCTTGGGCGGCTCAGCCTCGAGCAGCGAAAACGGATCGAAGAGATCGCTCCGACGTTTTGCTAAACGAAGAAGTCAACGGCGGGCCAAGGCGCCCGCCGAAAATTTTAAGAGTTTTGAGGAAAAGGTAATGACAACGAAAACAAAAAGAAAATTAGGTGTAGCAATGCTCGCCGCGATATGGCTCACAAGCTTTGCCGTGGCTGCGGCGCGGGCCGCAGTGTTCGACTCGGAAGGTCCGGAGCTGCCAGCTGCATGTTCCGAGCTGCAAGTGGATGCTGGAAACAAATTGGCTTTCCATGTTTACGCGACCGGCTCACAGATATATCGCTGGACCGGAACCGCATGGGTGCTATTCGCACCTGACGCGAAGCTCTACGTCAACGAGAACTACCAGGGACTAGTCGGAACGCACTTCGGAGGCCCGACATGGAAGAGCAACAGCGGCAGCAGCGTTGTTGCCGCCCGCGTCAAGGACTGCCTGCCGGATACGAACGCGATCGCTTGGCTCAAGCTTCAGACGGTTGTCGCCGAGGGGCCCGGAATATTCAGCCGCGTCACGTTTATCCAGCGGGTCAACACGGTCGGCGGCTTAAAGCCAACTTCGCCGGGATCGTTTGTAGGCGATGAAGTAAAAGTCCCTTACACCGCTGAATACTACTTTTACCGAGCGACAGATAACCCAACCGATGAGTCGAACTAATTACCGTATTAACGGGAGGATTTATGAAACAAGCTTTTTTAACGATCGCATTTTTAGCCGCAGCGACCACGCTCAGTATTTCGAACGTAGGCGCGCAAATTACAATTAAACTGCCGAACATCAAGAAAATAATCAAACCTGATGTCCGCACGAACGTCGACACGACGACCCGGGAAAACACCATCACCACAAACACCACCACCGGCAAAACCGACGGGAACGGTTCGACCAATTGGTGGGTCGATTACCAGATCGGCGAGATCACCAAATACAAAGAGCGGCTCGACAACTGGAACCCCGCGAACCAGGTTTTTCCTAACCCGAACTCGAACGACGACTACATAGGCCTCGCACTTTCCAAAAAGGACCGCGCGACTTGGCTGCAAGACAAAAAGATCGCACCGGATGCACGCCTTGATGCAATTCTGGATGAACTCAAGGCATCGCTCTACAAGCGACTTCCGGAATACACGATAAATGCAAAGTCGTTCAGCAATCGTAACGCCGCGGAGGAAAAGCTTATGCTTGCGCAGATGTCCGATGTTCCCGGAATGAAGGTATTCAAGATCGGCTTCAATCAGGCTAACTGGTTGATCGATAAGAACGATCTTGGTATTCCGAAAGCCCGCTACAAACACGGGTTGATCTATGGACGCAATCCTGCAAGTGAAGATCCGTTCTGCCGAGTTTGGTATATCAACGTCGTACAGGATTATTCCGGTGGCGGAACGTACGGTGCGACAGAAGCACGATACATCGAAAAAGAACTTATAGCCTGTCCAGCGGGCCAGTAAATTCTAAGGATAATTGGAGCGTGAATGATGCAAACCATTTCGGGAACAACTAGGCAACGACTCGAAGCGCAGGGGTTTAACCTCAGCGATAACGAGATCGTGGAATTCAACTACTGGCTGCGTCTTGCCCCGGCGACCTGCATGCTTTGGTTGACGGTGAGTCTTATTTTCGGGTCCGTATTCTTGGCAGGGGCACTCGTGCCGGTCGGGTTGCTCTGCTTTGTATTTGCCAGGCACCCGTTTGACGCGATCTACAACTACGGGCTTCGATATTTGACGGGCGGCCGAAAGCTTCCTGTTTATGGTGCACCGCGACGTTTTGTCTGTCTAATAGCGGCGATAATGCTTGCGTCGATCGCGATCTCTTTTGGTCTTGAATTCTTCACGACCGCATATGTGATCGGTTCGTCGATGGTTGGAATGTTGTTTCTAAATGTCCTGACCGGAAAATGCGGCCCATGTGGGATCTACAACCGAATTGTTGATGCAGCCTAGCAAAAAACGCAAGAGGATCTGATCGGTATTTACGAGCAAGGGAAGGGTCAGGAAACTAAAAAGGACGTGGGGATTAATCCTTCACGTCCTTTTCATTCAGGGTTGTAAGCAATGGCATCGCTAAGTCTTTCTCAGTTCGGTCAAGACTTGCTTCGCAACGGCCTTGAGCGTGTCGAATACACCGTCGCCGCTTGTTGCAACGGCTTCGAAAACCGGCTCGCCTTTTTTCTGTAATTCGTGCGTCAGATCGTCCATCGGGATCACATTCGGCAGATCGCGTTTGTTGAGCTGCAAAACGTATGGAAGCTGATTGAGGTCATATCCCTGCGACTGGAGATTGTCTTCGAGGTTATAAAGCGACTCGATGTTTGCATCCATTCGCTCTTCCTGGCTGTCGGCAACGAAAACCACCCCGTCGACGCCTTTCAGGATCAGCTTGCGCGAAGCGTCGTAATAAACCTGTCCCGGGACCGTATAGAGGTGGAATCGCGTCTTAAATCCGCGAACGGTACCGAGCTCGAGCGGCATGAAGTCGAAAAACAATGTACGGTCGGTTTCGGTTGCAAGGCTGATCAGCTTGCCCTTTGCCTGCGGAGCCGTCGAATCGTAAATATGCTGCAGATTCGTCGTCTTTCCGCAAAGCCCCGGACCGTAATAAACGATCTTGCAATTGATCTCTCGCGATGCGTAATTAATGAACGTCATTTCTTTGGTTTCACTTAGCTGAACAAACTATCAATGTCCTCGTCGGTGATATCCGCAAACGCAGGTTTTGCTGTGGCAACCAAGATCTGCGCTTCGCGAACGGCCTCATCGAGGATCGCCGCAATATCGAAGCTAGCGCGTTTTGCCCTGAGCTTCACCAGTCCCAGCGTCGATCGGCCATCGAAAACAACAACCAGAAGGCTGCGGCCAATTACGCTGATAAAAATACTTTCGTTCTCGCCTTCATGTACGACCGCCGGAAAAACATTTTCCCCGATCAGCTTAGCCATGCTCGTCGTAGCGGCAACATTACCGGCTGCCAGCGAAGAAAAGCTTGTCGTGTCCATATCGCCGATCTCACCGTTAAACGCTATCGTCTGGCCGTCGCGATCGACAAGAAATACCACTCGCGCGGCGCATTCGACTCGGACGCGTTCAAGGACGGACCTTATTTTTAAGAACTGCTGTTCCTGGAGAATAAACGGCGATTGGGGCATCAGGGGTTTCCTGTGGTGATCTGGCGCTTCTTAAGATCGGCGGAAAACAGGCCGGAGTGTATGACGGTTGCGGTTCAAGCGATCCGCAGATTTAAAATTAGCACATCGAAGCGGTTGGCGACAAGCGTTTTTTGTTGCAACTGTTTTACTTATTCGCTAGTTTCAATGCAGTGAACAGCGGAATTAATATCGTCGCTATAGGCGGCGGAACAGGACTTGCGACCCTTCTTTCCGGGCTAAAGAAGTTTGTCGGCCATGACGGCGATAACGCCCGGATCGCGAACCTTTCGGCCATCGTAGCGGTTTCCGACGACGGGGGCAGTTCAGGCAGATTGCGCGATGAATTTCAAATGCCGCCGCCCGGCGATATTCGAAATTGCATGGTCGCCCTTAGTGAGGATTCCTCACTGCTCTCTCGTTTGTTTCGACATCGCTTTACCAGCGACGGGGACCTGGGCGGGCATAGTTTCGGCAACTTGTTCCTGGCGGCACTTTCAGAAGTTACGGGCGATTTTGCCGAGGCGATAAAGCTTTCGTCAGAGATACTTGCGAGTAAAGGGCATATTTATCCTGCGACGGTGTCCGACGTACGGATCGCGGCGGAGTTGCGGGATGGTTCGATCGTGCGAGGAGAGACGAAGGTCGGCAAGGTCGGAAATCAGATCGTGCGGCTTTTTCTGGAACCAAAAGACTGCTCGCCAATGCCGGATGCACTCGCGGCGATCGAAAATGCCGACCTGATCACTGTGGGGCCTGGATCGCTCTTTACGAGCCTGTTGCCGCCACTGCTTGTTCGAGGCGTTGCCGATGCTATCGAAGCGTCGACGGCGACAAAAGTATTTATCTGCAATCTGATGACGCAGCCGGGCGAGACCGACGGCTTCACCGCCCGGAGGCATCTTGAGATCGTTCGAGAATACATGCCTCACCTTAACTTCGATTGTCTTGTCGTTAACAAGCAGCCGATAAGCGAACGACAGGCCGAACTCTATACCCTTGAAGGGGCCGAACAGATCGGGGTCCATGGCTCCATGGCGGACGAATCTATCGAAGGTGCCGCTGTCATTCGGGCGGATCTGCTGGCAGATGATGAAAAGGTTCGGCACGATACCGACAACCTCGCCTTAACCGTCTTAAACTGTGTTAAATAGGCGTTTTCGACGTCAAATATTCCACATTCCATATTCGTGCAACAGCGCGTCATTGTGGCAAAATTCATCTGATGGCAACGGAAGAAGCGGGTGAAAAACCGCTAAATGTTTTGATTTTGGCCGCAGGCCTGGGCACGAGGATGAAGTCTGACCTGGCGAAGGTCCTTCATCGCCTCGATGGGCGTACGTTGATCGAACATGTTGCCTCGACGGCAGTCGCCCTGCATCCAAAAAAAGTATATGTCGTCGTCGGACATCAGGCAGAGCAGGTCAAAAATGCCATTAACAATGGATATGGCGGCCTTTTCGATTTCGTCACACAGGAAAAACAGCGGGGTACCGGTGATGCCGTCAATGCAGCGCGTTCGAAATTGGCTGATGGCGATTCCACGGTGTTGGTGCTGTCCGGGGACGTTCCGTTGATAGGCCGTGACACGC
>JBJMGN010000372.1:0-4940 GCA_045807885.1 Pyrinomonadaceae bacterium
TCGCCTTGAGAGCTGATGTGATCGCGGCGGCTGCAATTGGTTTTATTAGCTCGTATCCCTTTGCGTTCGGATGCAGGCCGTCGTTCGCAATTTCCGCTTTTAGAAACCCTTTCTCATCGGCCATTGCCGAGAAATAATCCAGATAGACCAGCTTTCGTTCCGCACAATATTTTTTGATCCATTCGTTGAGAGCCGCGATCTGATCGGGTCGGCGCTGTGCGCTGCGGATGACAGTTTCTCCCTTCGCGTTTTTGTTGTAGTCACTGATCGGCATCACCGAGGCGAAGACGACATTTATCCCGTTCGCATGCGCGAGATCGACCATCGAGGCGTAATTGCCCTCGATCGCCTCGAGCGTGATCGGGCCCGTGTTGCCGGAGATGTCGTTTGTGCCCGCGAGGATCACGACGACTTTCGGTTTAAGATCGATCACATCTGCGCGAAAGCGAAGAAGCATCTGCGACGTGGTTTGACCGCTTATACCCCGGTTCACATAAGGCATCCCGGGAAAATACTGATCTAGTTTCCAACTGTCGGTGATCGAGTCTCCCATGAAGACGACGCGCCGCTCATCCTTCGCCGGCGGAGCGAGCTTCGAATTCGCATCGCGGTAACGCGCGAAATTTGCATAGTCGTTGTAGCGGGCCTGCAGGCGGTCGGCGCGCAATTTTTCGCCTGCTAGGTCGAGAGGTGTCGGCGATGGAATTTGCGACGCCGCGATGGACGCGCCGAACAAGATCGCCAGTGTCAGGATACATTTGTTCATAAATTTGGTCGGCGCTTTTGGAAGCGCTGCGCTCATCTAGTTCTCGGCACGATCTGAAATCAGATCGATCTAGTTTTTTGCTTGCGTGCGATAGAACTCAGCTTCGACAATGCCGAGCTTTGTCGATCCGCCGCGATTCGCTGCCGAATTTGGGTCGGCCGCTCCCGTGATTTCGACGATATTGCCGAGAGCATCGCGATTGTTTGCTTCACCGTTGAGCTCTATCTTTATCGCCTTTCCCGTAATCGGAGGGAACGTGATCGTCACGTATCCGAGCGAGCGCGATGTGGTCCCAGTGTATACGACCTTTTCATCCACGCTGATCTTGAGCGGATACGTTTGGGTTCGCCAGCCGATGAGTTTCAGAACAACTTGATCGATCATCTCAGGTTTCGAAAGCTCGTATTTTATCCACGCATTCTCGGGCTTGCCGTCGCTTGACCAATCGGAGAGCTCGTTATCGTCGGTTGTATTTCGTGCGGTCGCCGTGTTCGATCCCGCGGTGATATTGACTGCTTCGAGCGACCTGCGCGACGGTAAGAAGGATTCACCGCGAGGTGTTGGGCCGCGATCCAGATTTACGGGCAAACCGCTCGAGGAAAAGAACATCGAGAGTCCATTTAGACTTCGGACGGCATGAGAATCAAGCTTCAACGTCGCGCCTACTAAACCGTCGGATTGGGCCGTCAACGAGATCGAACCTGCCTTTGTGGTCGAACGAATTACGATGCGATTCACCCCGCCTTCGACTGGAAGACTTTTTGAAAGTATGTAGTTATCGGGCCCCTGCGCGATCCCGCCACGCCATTCGGCTTCACCGGTGAGCGTAAATTTTATTGTGTTCAGCGCAGTCGGACATCGATTGCCATCTTTATCGACTACCTCGACGTCGAACATTGCGACGTCCGATCCATCGGCGGTCAAACCCTTTGGACCTGTGTGTACCGTTAATCTTATCTGGGTCGGTTCACTGGCTGTCCGTTTCAGATCTTCCGTAATCTTGCGGCCATTCGATGTGTAGCCGACCGCTTTGATCTCGCCGGATTGCCATTCGATATTTTTGAACGTGAAAAGAAAACGACTGCTTTGAGCCCCCAAGCCTTGCGACTTACCGTTAATAAAAAGTTCGACCTTCTCTACACTCGAAACTACATAGACGTTCTTCTTCACACCGTTCCTGTAATTCCAGTGACCGATGATATGCGTACGCGGGCGTTCCACATCGACCCAGCCGTCCCACATCACCTGATGCGCGTAGAAGCCGTCTTTCGGAATCCGCATCGCGTCGACCTCGCCGCTGCGGCGATAATTTTCTGCCCCGCGATAGTGCGTGTTTGTGTCGGAGAAAATGATGTTGACGCCGCCCGAGCTTACTCGCTTTCCGGTTCCGGGACGTGCTTCCCAATAGTCGAACCAGCGGACGACATCCTCGATCGCATGCGAATCCTGATTGCGGTTGTAGTCGTTCGCCGGTGCGTTCCGATACAGTGGTCCGTCGCCGTCCTTGTGAAACGGGGGCGAGAATTCGTCCCAGTATTTTCGAAGGCCTTCGTCGCGCGAATACTCGGTCGCCCACATCGGATGTTTGGCGCTCTTGTTTATGTAGAGCATCTCACCACCGTATTCGGCGATCTTGCTGTCGAGCATTTCGCGCGATCCGATCGCGCGCCCGCCGTGCGGATCGTACTTGTCGCGGATCTCTTTCATCTCCGCCATGTGCGGTTCAGAGATGCTCTCGTTTCCGGATTCGTAAAAGATGATGCTCGGGTTGTTGCGGTTATAAATGATGGCGTCCTGCATCACCTCTTTTCTCTGCTCCCAACGTCGGCCATCGATATCCTTCTCCGAATCACCGGCAGGCATCGCTTCCATCAGACCGACGCGATCGCACGATTCGACATCCTGTTTCCACGGCGTGATGTGCATCCACCGAACGAGATTTCCATTCGACTCAACCATGAGCCGGTTGCTGTAATCCGACAACCACGGCGGCACGGCATTGCCGAGAGCGGGCCATTCGTTCGACGTCCGCTGCGCGTAGCCCTTTAGTTGGAGTGTGCGATCGTTGAGCTTAAACATTCCATTCGCAAATTCGGTCTTGCGAAATCCGGTCCGAGTCGTTACTGCATCGATTAGTTTTCCATTCTCTGTCAGCTTCGTTGTAACGGTGTAGAGATAACCATAACCCCAGCTCCAGAAGTTGAGACCGATAATATTCCTGGACGCCATGATCGTCTTCGTTTCGTCTGGAGCGAGCGTATATTGTCCGCCGTTGAAACTCTTAATGACTTTCCCGGTTAAGTCCGCTATCTCGATCTCGTAACCAAATGTTCTTGGCGTTGTGTATTCGTTTTTGATCTCGGTCTCAGCGGTGATGTTGGCAGATCGTCGTGCGATGTCGATGTCTGTGGCATGAATGTACACGCCGCTTGTTTTCAGATTCGTGTAGAGCGGCAGGGTTTGATACAGACGATCGGTGATGTGAAGCCGTACGTTTTTGTGAATGCCGCCGTAGTTCGCATTGAAGTTTTTATCGTTCCACTGGAATGTCGAGCCCGTCGATTTTTCTTTGTATTCCCACGAATTGTCCGTCCGGACAGCGATGAGATTTTCACCATCGAGGAGATCGTTGGTTATATCAAAACCGAAGGCCGTGATGCCGTTCTCATGTCGGCCGATGAATTTCCCGTTTAGATAGAATTCCCCAGCGAATCTTACTCCTTCAAATTCGAGGAACGCTTTCTTGTCACGGCTGTCGACCGGGAGTTTGAAATGCTTTCGATACCATGCGATGCCGGTCGAGAGATCTTTTATGTCTTTCCGAAACGCGTCGTCCTCATTCCAAGGCCGCGGTGTCGTGACCGATTTCCAAGAGCTGTCGTCGAACGAAACAGTTTCCGCTCCCGCCGGATCGCCGACGAAAAGGCGCCAATCGGAATTGAAGTTATATGTCGTTCGGGCGGTCACCAAGATGGTGAAGCTAAGAATAAGAATGAATACAAACGAGATTCTCATGTTTCAATTGCCGAGTGGTTTCATGTTTGTCACAGCCGGACTCGGCGGAATCGTGAACGAGCCCAATTGATCGGGACGTTTTGGATCGTATTTTGCCAATGAGGTGATCAGAAATCGCGCTAGCGGCAAATGCTGATTGCGGATCGACTGTACGATCGCTTTCGCGAGTTGATACGCACCGAATGCATTGTGATGGGTACCGTCGCCTTCCTTAAAAAGAGCGCCTGACCCATCTTTGCCGAACGCTTCGTACAAGTCCCTGCTCATCTCTGTCAGGTCGATCAACGTCACCTTCTCTTCGTTCGCGGTTTGACGGACCGCATCGGGATAATCGCCGTGCGAATTCGTTATTTTGCCATTCGCGTCGAACGTGCGGCGATGCATCGGCGTGATCAAGATCGGAACGCCACCTTTCTTTTTCACAGCATCGACGAATTGTTTCAGACTCGCTTTGTAAGTCGTAAACGCTCCGGCGCCCTCACCTCGTTCTTTCTCGTCGTTGTGGCCGTATTGAATTAAAAGATAGTCACCTGGGCGCATCAAGCTTAGAACTTTATCCAGACGTTTTGCGCCTAAAGAGCTTTTCAAAGACTCGCCCGACTCCGCATGATTCGCGATCGCGACCTTTTCACCGAAGAAGCGGGTTATCATCTGTCCCCAGCTTGCGTAGGGTTCGCCGGGTTGGTCGCAAACGGTGGAATCGCCGAGCAGAAAGATTGTCCGCACATATACTTTCTCGATCTCGATAGAACTGATCGAAGGCTGCGTTCCGTTGAACTCGAGCGTGAGTTTTTCATCCCACGCCCATTGCTCGCTTGTCCGTTCACGATCCTTAAGTTTTACTTCACCGCCTGTAGAGATTACCGGCGTCCGTACGTTAACGATAAAATCTCGCGCGACAAATTCGCCGGGTTTTGTATCCACGCGTTCGAGCATTAAACGGCGAAGTTCAGCTTTAACGACAGTTGACGTAGATTTCCGCTTGTCACCGAATCTAACTGTGACTCGATAGTTTCCTTCCGGAATCGCGGCAGAGAAATAGAACGGTTTCTCGGAAGTGCACACGTGTTCGTCGCACTTCACTTGCGCACCCGGTTCGAATCCAAAACCTTTTTCTTTGGAATACAAATCGCGTTCAGATACCGTTATACGGCCTTTA
>JBJMGN010000373.1:0-2730 GCA_045807885.1 Pyrinomonadaceae bacterium
TGGTCAAACCGGCCGCCGATCAAAATTTTCGGGTCGTAAAACGAAACGCCCGCCGCCGAAGGGTCGAACGCAGTTCGCGTGGAATTAAGAAGCTCGAATATGACCGCAGCGAAGCCTTGAAGTGGAATTTGCCGATCACTCTCAGTTGCTTTAAGTTCCGCAAGCGAGTCTGTAAAACAGTTAAAGGAGACCGATTCGCTGGCGGAAAAACCGCAAACCTTCCTCACGTCAAACCGTCTCAGGGCGTTCGACAAATTGTCGATCAACGTATGTAAAGTATCTCCCTCGCTCCACTTTAGACATTCGAGATCGACGCCGATCTTCGTCCACGCGTCGAAACCGCTCGGGTGAGTTCGACGTGCATTAGCCCATTGGTCGTCTGATAGCCCGGGACCGCACGGATGCTTGATCAGCCTTGCCGTAATTTCGAATGGAAACTCGTCGACGACCGATTCCAACACGAGCTGCACGAACGAACCCACGCGGGTTTCCGAAAGCGGTATCTTCAACTGGAAGTCGATCGGCAAACTATATTCTTTGGCGATCATCGCGACATAGGGGGCATACAGCTCGGCCTTCCTACAAACCAGTGCGATATTGCTTGGAACGGAACCTTCGAGAACCAGCTCTTTTATCTGACTGAGCACCCCGCGAACTTCGGCCTCGATTTCCGTAAAGTAATGTGCGCGCACATTACTTTTGCCATCGCTTATTCCGCCGATAAATCGCAATGCCGCGCTCCCCGATTTGGCACTAACCGCAGGTTCGGTCTCGAGCGTCCATCCCAGCACTTCGAGCCGTTCTGCCCACTGCCGGTTGACGGTAAATATTGCGTTCTCGTGGCAAGGGAGGAAATAAACACTTCCCTCACCGGCTATCGCGTCTATGAAATAGATCTCTTCCTTCCTTGCTCTGAAGTATCCATAAATGCATAGGCGTTGCGGCTCATGCGTTAATTTCGCGGCCTCGAACAACACCTCTTCCTTGTCCACAAGCCCCAGCGCGCGAAGCTTCTTTTTATAGATCGCTGCGGTTCGGGCAAATGGCTTCACCCGCTGAGAACCGAACCGCTCTAGCTCCTCCGGATCGATCCCGGTACGCAGCAAAGTGTCGAGGATCTGTCTGATCTGCGTCGCCCGGCCAGCCGGATCGGTTTTTCTGTCCGCCTCGAACACCGCCTGTTTTAGCAGCGATCGTGACTGTATTTCCGACGCAACTGTTATGTTCTTACGACGCAGCGCCTCTTCGGCAATTCGACGTAAGCTTAAGTGCGGACCTCGCAGCGTCTCGGCGGCGGCCTGATGCGGCGTGATAACAAGGCCGCAGGACGAAACATCGTCCGGCAGAACGGGTATCGGATCGAGTTTTACGATTCGCGGCATGGTGAAGGTTCTTCAATAGGATAAAAAAAGATACGTCAAAGCCAAATCCGGCGATGACGAATCGCGTTTGTCATTTGCCGCGTCCCCGCGGTGTTTCTAAATTTAGACAGGCAAACTGCGCCCGCCGGTCGAAACCAAATCGACTCAGATCTCGTTTACATTATCAATATGAAAGGCTTTTTCAGATACTTGGCCCTCATCGCATTGTTCTCGACCTTAACCCTTGCTGCATTCGCCCAGGACCAACCGGTTTCGGTCGAAACAAATCTTGTAACGATCAACGTATCGGTCACCGACAAAAACGGTAATTTTATTCGGGGTCTCTCAAAAAATGACTTTGTGGTTTTGGACGACGGCAAGAAGCAGGACATCGACGTGTTTTCTGCAGAGGACTCGGGCCTTTCGATCGGCATCGTTTACGACATGCATTCGACGAACGATGATCAGACACTAAACGTCCTCGACGCGATCAAGCGATTCACCGGGCGGCTTCGAAACAACGACGATTATTTCGTGACCGTCTTTAATGAAAAGGGCAGCCTGACCACCGAGTTTGTCCCGGACCGCGACCAGATCGGCCGGCACCTTGCCACTGTTGATCGCAAATCGCCCAGCACGCTTTATGATGCGGTCTTCGCAGCGGGCGACCATATCGGCAAGCTTCGAAATCCGAAGAAATATCTGATCGTAATTACCGAAGGTGCTGACAGGTATTCGCAGCATAGCGCAAAGGAATTAAAGGCGCGCCTTCGCGGCCTGAATATGCCGGTTTTCGCGCTCACGTTCACGCCCGATAATCGAAATTCATATGGCTATTTGGACATGATGCGCAATGGCCCGCGACAGTCGATCGGGTTCACCGAGGCCTCTGCACTCGACCGCAGCGTGATCGAAGAGATCAGCAAGACCAGCGGCGGCCAGGCCTTTGAAAGTAACATCAGGAATCGCGTTTATCTCGCCGGCCTTGCGGCAAAATTTCTTGAAGAAGCCCGAAGCCAGTACGTCATCGGCTTCTCCCCTGAAGCCAACGACGGCCGCTGGCATAAGCTCAACATCAACCTCGACCGATCAAAAGCCAAAGGTTTGAAGATCACAACCCGAACCGGCTATCAGAGCAAACGTGCCGGTTAATCTTCGAATTCTTTTCGATCAGATCTTTTCAAAAAAAGGACGGCCATTCAACCGCCTCTTTTTTATTTTGCTAACTCCGGTACTCTTTAACTTTGCATCAATAAACAAACGCGCTGGGCGTCGGAATATCACCTGTTACTCCAAACGCCTGTGAATATATCCCTGCGGTTGAAGCGAATATCCACCAAACTCCATTTGATGGTCTGAAGACTGCAAG
>JBJMGN010000374.1:0-15666 GCA_045807885.1 Pyrinomonadaceae bacterium
TTTTCGATCAATGGACGCGTGCGAAAAACCCGTTCGACTATCACAAAGATTTTAACGAATGGTCGAAAATCGATGTCGCAGATACGGTCCGCCGCGACCGCAATCATCCGAGCGTCATAATCTACAGCGCCGGAAATGAGATTCGTGACAATCATGCTGATCAGGAAAAGGCGAAGGCGACTTTAAGAGGACTGGTCGACACCTTTCATGCGAACGATCCCACGCGGCCGGTAACACAGGCACTGTTTCGTCCAAACATCGAAGGAGCGAGGGACTATGACAATGGCCTTGCGGAAATTCTCGATGTGGTCGGACAAAATTATCGCGAAAAGGAAATACTCGCGGCCTACAAACAAAAACCGACCCGCAAGATCCTCGGCACTGAGAACACGCATGACTTGAATCAGTGGCTCGCCCTGCGTGATCATTCCGAGTATTCGGGCCAGTTCATTTGGGTCGGTGTCGATTATCTAGGCGAGTCGGCGGCGTGGCCGAATTACGCATACGGGAAAGGATTGCTCGATCGCACTGCACTGCCCCGACCGGTCGGCTATCAGCGTCAAAGTTGGTGGAACGAGAAGCCGATGGTTTATATCGCCCGCCGTGTCGCTCCCGCAACCGCGTCTCCGACCGATCCCGGATATGAGGTTGCAGAGCAAAAGCGCACGCAGACGTTATTCGGCGATTGGACCCCCAAAGATCGCGGCCCGCATGAAGAGAACGCCGAGATCTACAGCAACTGCGACGAGGTCGAGCTTTTCTTAAATGGCAGGTCGCTTGGCTCGAAACCCAAACCGGCTGACGACGGTCCTCGGAATTGGAAGGTGAACTTCGAGGCGGGGACGATAAAAGCCATCGGCAAGAAGGGCGGCAAGGTCGTCGCTGAATTCGAACTTAAGACCGCTGGGAAACCTGCAAAGATCATTCTCTCTGCAGACAAAACGAAGATCGCGAATGATTGGAACGATGTCGTTTATGTTGCGGCGACTGTTGTGGATGCGAATGACGTCGAAGTCCCTTCGGCCAACGAATTGATCAGTTTTGCGATAACTGGTTCGGGAACGATAGCTGCGGTCGATAGTGCCGACAATGCAGATCACGATCCGTTTCAGGCAAAGCAGCGACATGCTTTTCAGGGACGATGCTTTGCGTTGATAAAGGCAAACAAAGCGACTGGCCCGATCATGGTCATGGCGAGTGCTCCCGGACTCGCGAGTGCGAAAGTTATGATAGGTGTCAGCCGGTGAACGTCACGGAAATAAGAACAGGAATATGAATCGAATATTGAGCTTTGGCTTTATGACGCTGCTGCTTTTGCTGGGTAGTACGGCGGAGGCGCAGATCGGAAAACGGTTTCCGTCTGAAAAAAAGATCATAAAGGATGCCGTGACGGGAACGATGTTGACATTTCTCACAAGCGAACCCGTCGGCGACTCCAAGATCTATCAGACGCACAACCAGTGGACGTCGGACGGAAAGTGGGTGATCTTCCGATCGGGCCGTGTCCGCGGGGAGGCAATGGCGGTAAACGAGGAAACAGGTGAGCAGGTCCAGATTACCGAGGGTGGATATGCCGGAATGCTGAGTGTCGCACGCAATTCGATGAAGCTTTATTTCCTGCGCGATCCGAACCGCCCGGCAGTGCGTACCGTGCGACCCGCCCCCGGTACAATATCGCCTCAACGGCCGCAACAGCCGGCAACACTTCAGATCATCGAGGTCGATCTCGCGAAAGTTTTTGCCGACAGCAAGGCGGGAAAAATGTTAGCCGCGGATCAGTATCAAAAAGTAATGGGCACGACACCGCCCGAGATGCAGGCTGGCGGCGATATGGCGCTCGATGCGGATGAGAAGTGGGTCTATTTTCGCGTCGGATCGGAAGAAGCCGCACGTCATCTTCCTGCGGATACGAAGATGGAAAAGAACTTCGGACCACGAAACATGGGCGCAGGCCCCACTGGCATCGCGGCTATGGAACTCGAAACAGGAAAATTCAAACACGTCGTTTCGGTTCCGTTTCAGATCGGACATATCCAGACGAACGGATGGGTGCCGGGCGAAATCGTTTTCTGCTGGGAAACTGGCGGCAAATCTCCGCAGCGGACATGGACCATTAGGTCCGATGGTAGCGGCCTGCGGCCGTTGTATCCGGAGTCCGAATATGAATGGATAACGCACGAAGCGGTCATTTCGAAAGATGAAGTTGCGATCGCGATCATGGGTCATCGAAAGATCCCGGGCATGAACAAGAGTTTGGGAGAAGCAACCGATGTCGGCGGCGCAAACCCGGGACAGGATCCGGCATGGGGACCTTCGGGTACGCGTGAAAAGCCGACGGGTCTCGCGATCGTGAATCTTCGAACCCGTGAAGTCGTAATCGCCGGTCAAACAAAAGAAGGCAGCGGCCTTTGGCACGTGAGCGGTTCACCCGACGGACGATGGGCGGTGGGCGATGACTTTTCGCGCAGTATCTATCTGATCGACCGGAGAACAAGCGAGATGATACTTCTTTCGACCGGACACAAAACCACAGCGGCCGATCATCCGCATCCGACGATGAGCCCCGACGGAACAAAGATCGAGATCCAATCTGCAATGCTTTCGGCGGATGGCCGTTCGATGAACATTTGCATCATCCCGGTTCCGGAAGCTTGGTTGAAGAGAAAATGAACAAGTACGCGATTCTTTTTTTAGTCTTGTTCCTCTGTATTGCGGCTCGCGCCGAAGTGGCTCTTCCGGATGTGATCGCGAGTTCAATGGTGCTGCAGCAGAAGCAGGTCACACCGATCTGGGGAACCGCAGAACCTGGAGAGGCGGTGATTGTGACGTTCGGGAAAATCAAGAAGACGGTTGTCGCGGATGCGAGCGGAAAGTGGCGGGTCGATTTTGGAAAGCTGTCGGCGAATTTGTCACCCCAGATGATGACCATAGCAGGAAGGAACACGATCGTTCTCAAGGATATTTTGGTAGGTGAAGTTTGGTTGGTGGCGGGCCAGTCGAACATGCAGCGGCTGCTACGCGAGACAGACAATGGCGATGCGGTTCAAGCCGCGGCGAATCATCCAAATATTCGACTCTTCAATGTAAGTCGACAAATTGCATTCAAGCACACCCCAGGAAAGCTCGCCGAATGGGCAGCATGCACTCCCGAGTCGGTAAAAGAATTCTCTGCGGCCGGATATTATTTTGGAGTCGAGCTCGAGAAAGAACTCAAGGTTCCGATAGGTTTGATCAATTCGTCGTATGGCGGTTCACAGGCCGAGGCATGGACGCCCGTTGAGTATCTGCTCGCAAGTCCGGATCTGAAAGCTACAGTCGAGCGAACAAAGACCTGGGATGAAGCGCGGCCACGGGTCCGGGTAGAATACGATGCAGCGATCAAGAAATGGCGTGAAGATTCCGATAAACAGCGCGCTGCCGGTGTGAGGCCCTCACCATCACCGGGCGTCCCCGATGCGTTGCGCGAGTATCGAATCGCATCTTCGATCTATGACGGCATGATAGCTCCGCTGATACCATTCGCGATCAAAGGCGCGATTTGGTATCAGGGCGAATCGAACGAGGCTCGGGCGGAACAGTACAACATACTCCTGCCAACGATGATCCGTTCATGGCGCGAACGATGGGGCGAAGGTAACTTTCCATTCGGGATCGTTCAATTGCCAAACTATCGCCGGATCAACGACAAACCGGAAGAAAGTGCATGGAGCTTCGTTCGCGAGGCGCAACGACGAACTGCCGCCACAATACCGCATACCGGCCTCATCGTTACTATCGACATTGGCGAGGCCTCGGATATTCATCCTAAAAACAAGCTCGATGTCGGTAAACGAATGGCTCGCTGGGCTTTTAAGGATGTTTATGGAAGGAACCTTGTAAATGCACCGCTACTCGTTCGGGCGGACGAAAAGGAAGGAAAGGTGATCTTGACATATGGTGATGTCGGGGCCGGCTTACGAATACGCAGCGGCGACAAGCTGGAAGAATTTGCGATATCGGGCGATGACAAGAACTGGTATTGGGCCGAGGCGATGATCGTAGGCAAAAATAAGATCGAGGTTTGGTCACCGAAGGTCAAAAAGCCGAAAGCCGTTCGTTACGCTTTTAACAGCAATCCGCGAAACCCGAATCTAACGAATGATTCCGGTATTCCGGCATCGCCATTTCGTACTGACGACTGGCCCGATCCGACTGCGGGAAAGCGATGAGGTTTGACCTTTCCGAACATTCTCAACGCCGACTTAATCCGCTGACGGGCGAATGGGTGATCGTCTCACCACACCGCGCCAAGCGTCCCTGGCAGGGACAGGTCGAGGAGACCAGCCGCCTCCCCGAAGTTCGTTATGATCCGACCTGCTACCTGTGCCCCGGAAACGAGCGCGCCGGCGGGAAGAAGAATCCCGTTTACAACAGCGTTTTTGTTTTCGACAACGATTTTGCAGCGTTGACGGCGGATGTTCCGAGTGGCAGCGCCGATACCGCCGGTCTGATCGTTGCCGAGAGTGAGCGGGGCGTATGCCGTGTTGTTTGCTTCTCGCCCGACCACGCCCTCACTCTTTCTCGTATGCGACGCGATGACATAAAGCTTGTGGTTGACGATTGGTCGAGGCAGTACGACGAACTCGGGGAAATGGCATTTATTAATCACGTGCAAATATTCGAGAACAGAGGCGAGATGATGGGAGCAAGCAACCCGCACCCGCATTGCCAGATATGGGCAAGCGAGAGTATTCCCAATGAACCAGCCAAAGAATATCGCTCGCAAGTTGAATATTATCGAAGCAAAAATGCGTGTTTGCTATGTGACTATCTCGAAGCCGAGGATGCGGCTCGCGAGCGGGTCGTACTCGAGAACGATCATTTCACAGCTGTCGTACCCTTTTGGGCGGTCTATCCCTTTGAAGTGATGATTCTCAGCAAAGCGCATCGTGACTCGGTCAGCAATTTCGATGAGATAGAACGGCTTGCCTTCGCAGATATCCTAAAGCGTCTTACAACGCGTTACGACAACCTGTTTCAAACGCCGTTTCCGTATTCGATGGGATTCCATCAAAAACCGACTGATGGCGCCGAACACAAATATCACCATTTTCACGCACATTTTTATCCGCCGCTGCTGAGATCGGCTACGGTGAGGAAGTTCCTGGTTGGATTCGAAATTCTGGGTAGCCCGCAGCGTGACATCACACCGGAATCAGCGGCAGAACGGCTGCGCGAGTTGAGTGAAAAACATTATCTGGATATTTAGACTTAGCCGATAATGATGGATATTGAGCTACTAAAAAGGCGGTTCTTCGACAGCCACGGCCGTGCTCCAAGGATCTTTCGCGCTCCGGGACGGGTGAATCTGATCGGCGAACACACCGACTACAACGATGGCTTCGTACTTCCTGCAGCGATCGATAAATCGACGTATGTTGCCGCCTCCGCCCGGGGGGACCGCATTGTGGCTGCAGAATCTGCCAATTTCGAAGGCATTGTGACGGTGGATCTCGATGATCTTGATGCCCAGCCGCGGACAGACTGGGGCAAATATGTCCAGGGCGTGGCCCTTATCCTCGAAACTCGCGGTTATCGATTGTCCGGAGCTGATCTCTTGATCGCTAGTGATATTCCGCTCGGAGCAGGCCTGAGTTCGTCGGCCGCCCTCGAGATTTCCGTCGGTTTCGCACTCGCCAATATCGCCGGCATCACGGTTGACCGTATGAACCTTGCCAGGATCGGACAGGCTGCTGAACACAAATATGGAGGAGTTAGGAGCGGGATAATGGACCAATTTGTTTCCGCTCACGGGCAGGCCGGACGGGCATTGTTCCTTGATTGCCGAAGTCTCGAGTGGTCCCCAATACCGTTACCTGAAGCCGCTTTCGTTGTTTGCAACACGAAAATAAAACACGATCTTGCTGCCGGCGAATACAATAAACGACGATCCGAATGTGAAAAAGCAGCGGCGATGTTGGGCAAAACTTCCCTCCGAGATGTTTCCGTTTCCGATCTTGAAAATATGCCTCCCGACATGCCGGCCGTGCTACAGAAGCGAGCAAGACACGTGGTTACTGAGAACGCCCGGGTACTATCGGCGGTTTCCGCGCTTAGATCGGGCAATCTTCCGGAATTTGGTGATTTGATCGACAGATCGCATGCGAGCCTTCGGGACGATTTTGAAGTTTCCTGCCCTGAGCTGGACATTATGGTCTCGATAGCGCGTCGGCAGGCGCGAGTTTTGGGGGCACGGATGATGGGCGGCGGCTTTGGCGGCTGCACGATTAATCTGATGCTGCCCCAGGCACGCGAAGAATTTACGTCCACAGTCGCTCGTGAATATCGGAAAGAAACTAACATCGAGCCAGAGATTTATGAAGTGAATATTGTAAATGGCGTTGATGAAGTCACGTAATAAGCCTGCGAAAAAGACAATTTTCTAGTTGTTTTACCAATTTTCAGGTTTAGTTGCGTTTCGTGACGAAAGTTGATATTCTTCGATTATTACGGTAGTTAAGCGGTTTTCTGAGTCGTATAGGTAAGTTCAGTTCCTGTCGGTTTTTTAAGTCTATTTTCTTTTAATACCTGACGATCGCTTGGCCTTATTTGTAAAAGTTCGTCTTTATCGATGAGTAATCCAGCTGCAACAGAATCGCGTTTTAAATTCGTTAAATATCTTTGGAACGATGAAGACGCTGAAAAGCTCGACGGTGTCGATCGGCTTGTTTATCGGTCGAATCGTCTAGGCGACGACCTTACGTTGACGAACACCGGCGGCGGCAATACATCGTCAAAACTTCAGGAAAAAGATCCGCTAACAGGCGAGACTGTTGAGGTTCTCTGGCTCAAAGGGTCCGGCGGCGACCTTCGGACCGCAAAACGCGACGGATTCGCTTCACTTTATTTGGAAAAAGTGAGAGCGATGAGGTCGCTGTACGAAAACGATCCGGCCAATGGTCCGAAGTCGGAGATCGAAGATGCGATGTATCCGATGTACTCGCATTGCGTTTACAACCTAAATCCGCGGGCTTGTTCGATCGATACACCGCTTCACACACTCGTACCATTCAAACATGTAGATCATCTTCATCCGAACGCGGTGATCGCGATCGCGGCGTCGGTCAATCAGGAACAATTGACCAGGGTGATCTATGGCGACGATGTCATTTACATTCCATGGCAGCGGCCGGGATTCGATATCGGTCTTAAGATCGAGCAGTTGATCAAAGACAATCCGAAGGCGAAGGGAATTCTGCTCGGCCATCACGGAATGTCGTCGTGGGATAACAACGACAAGACGTGTTACGAGACAGCGCTCGAGATCATCGATCATGCGTCGCAGTACATCGAATCGCACGATAAAGGCGAAGCTACATTCGGCGGACCGAAGTACAAAGATCTCGATGACGAAAGGCGTCAAAAGCTTCAAACGGACATTATTCCCTTTATTCGCGGACAAATCTCCGTTAATCGTTGTTTTGTCGGAACGGTTCAGGATGATTGGAAGATGCTGCGTTTCGTAAACAGCGTTGATGGACCGCGACTGGCTGAGCTGGGGACATCGTGCCCGGATCATTTTCTCCGAACCAAGATCAAACCGCTATTCGTAAATTGGAACCCGGAAACCGGAGATATCGAAAGTCTGAAGGCGGCGATCTCGGGCGGGCTGGTGCAGTACCGAAAGGATTACGAAGAATATTACAACCGCTGCAAGCATGCGGATTCACCGGCGATGCGCGATCCGAATCCAACTGTCGTCCTAATCCCGGGACTCGGCATGATCGCGTGGGGCAAAAATAAAAGCGAATCGCGCGTGACCGGTGAGTTTTACAACTGCGCGATCGAGGTAATGCGCGGTGCCGAAGCGATCGATGAATACGAAGCGATGGATCAGCAAGAGGCATTCGACATCGAATACTGGCTGCTTGAAGAAGCAAAACTTCAGCGAATGCCGCCAGAAAAGGAACTCGATCGTCAGATCCACGTCATCATCGGAGCCGGAGCCGGTATCGGAAAAGAGACGGCATTTCGAATTGTAAAAGAAGGCGCACATGTCGTTTGCGTCGACAAGGATGAAGTTGCCGCGAAAGATACGGCGGACGAAATCATCGCGAAATACGGAACCGGAATCGGCGTTTCGGGCACAGGTATTTCGAATTGCGGTGTCGCGATCGGACTCGGCTGCGATATGACCGATCGGGCTTCGGTCGCAAAGATGTTCGAGAATGTCCTCCTTGCTTACGGCGGGATCGACGCCGTCATCGTAACCGCCGGCGTATTCGTTCCACCCGACAAGACGGGCATGATCGAAGACAAGATGTGGGATTTCACTTTCGGTATCAATGTGAAAGGTGCCTACATTGTTGCCGACGAGGCAAACAAGATCTTCAAGAAGCAAGGTCTGAAGGGAAACATCATTTTGACGACTAGTGCGAACGCGGTGGTCGCGAAAAAGGGCAGTCTGGCATACGACACAAGCAAGGCGGCGGCAAATCATCTCGTCCGCGAGCTGGCGATAGAAATGTCTCCGATGGTCAGGGTCAATGCGGTCGCTCCTGCGACGGTCGTCAAAGGCAGCACGATGTTCCCACGTGACCGGGTGATCGCGTCTCTCTCGAAATATCAGATTCCTTACGACGAATCTGAAGAGTCCGACTCATTGACCGAGAAGCTGTCAAACTTTTATGCAAAGCGTTCGCTAACGCAAACGCCAATCGAGCCATCGGACCAGGCAGAAGCAATATTTTTACTGCTTTCTGATCGCCTTTCCAAGACTACTGGCCACATCATTCCCGTTGATGGCGGCCTACAGGACGGGTTTATGAGATAGCCCCGGATAACGGACGCATCGTCATCGCCCAACTGCCATTGCGGCCGCGTTGCTTCAAAGTTATTCGCAAGTGATGTGCTTGCTCTCCACCCGGAGGACCTTATGCCAACAAATTTCGAGATAAGCGACGATTTCATCGCCGACCAAAATAAGGCGAACAAAGTTTGGCTGGCGGAGGACCTCGAGTATCTTGCCCGAAAACTCGATCGTAGAGGTGTCGAGATCGAACAAGCGATCGAGCGCGCGGTTAAGCTGCGTGTTGCAATTCCGTCCTGGGGCGTTGGAACAGGCGGAACTCGCTTTGCTAGATTTCCCGGCGAGGGAGAACCTCGGGATGTGTTTGAAAAGCTTGAGGATTGTTCGTCGATTAACAAGCTTGTTCGGACGACGTCTGCTGTTTCGCTTCACATACCGTGGGATAGACCTGAAAGTGCTGCCGATCTGGTCGCAGCTGCAGGTCAACATGGACTGACGTTTGACGCGATGAACTCCAACACCTTTCAGGACCAGCCCGGCCAGGAGAAATCGTATAAATTCGGCAGCCTGACCCACCCCGACAGCTCCGTTAGAAAACAAGCGATCGAACATAACCTCGAATGTATTGAGATCGGGAAAAAGATCGGTTCAAAGGCATTAACTGTCTGGATCGGGGACGGAAGCAATTTTGCTGGACAGTCAAACTTCAGGCATGCCTTAGACCGGTACCTCGAATCGATGCGCGAGATCTATGCGGCGGTTCCGGACGGCTGGCGGCTGTTTAGCGAACACAAATTCTTTGAACCAGCGTTCTACTCGACAGTTATCAACGACTGGGGAACCAATTATTACTGTGCGCGAGAACTCGGTGAAAAGGCGTGTTGCCTTGTAGACCTGGGGCATCATGCCCCAAACGTGAATATCGAGCAGATCGTTTCGCGCCTTATCCAATTCGGCAAACTTGGCGGCTTTCATTTTAATGACAGCAAATACGGCGATGACGACCTCGATGCAGGATCGGTCAAACCCTTTCAGCTTTTCCTGATCTTCAATGAGTTGGTCGATGCTGAACTAAGCGGTGTGCCGGGCTTTGATCCTTGTTATATGCTCGACCAGTCTCACAATATTACCGATCCGATCGAATCACTTGTTACAAGCTCGATCGAGATATCGCGAGCATTCGTTCAGGCCCTTCTGGTTGACCGCGACCGGCTCGCCGAAGCACAGGCAGACTGCGATCCTATTTTGGCATTGACGACCTTGAAAGAGGCGTTTACGACCGACGTTTCCCCAATCCTTGCTGCTGCCCGCGAACGTAGCGGTGGAGCGATAGATCCTGTTGCAGTGTACAGATCAAGCCGTTACAGGGCGCAAAAAGCTAAAGAGCGGCCTCCCCAAGTCGGCATTTCAGCAGGTATTGTCTAGTTTTTTTCACTGATCGGATATAGCTTTATCTTTAGCGGGCGTTGTCGGCCGATGTCCAATCCTCTCTACATTGCTGTTGACCTCGGTGCCGGAAGCGGACGGGTTTTTCTTGTGGGATTCGACGCGAACGAGCTTCTTCTCGACGAGGTTCACCGATTTTGTTATCCCCCGTATTTCGATGGCGAATACATTCGGTGGAATTTCCAATTGATCTTTGACGAAATCAAGTCCGGCTTACAGCGGGCAGGAATTAGAGCCCTGGCTCACGATAGACGCATCTTAAGCATGGGCGTCGATAGCTGGGCGGTCGATTATGGTCTCGTTGATACAGAAGGTCAGCTGATTGCAGATCCTATCTGTTATCGTGACTCTCGCACAGACAAAGCGATGGCCGGTGTTTTTGCACTCGTTCCTCGGAAGAAGATCTTCGAAACGACTGGAATTCAGTTTCAGAAATTCAATACCTTGTATCAGCTTTTCTCTGAGGGCGATGAGACAGAAAGTGCATCGAAGCTTCTTCTGCTACCTGACTTGATCAACTATTCACTTACAGGAAAGGCTGCGACTGAGTACACGAATGCGACGACGACACAGATGGTGAATGCTCGTACGGCCAAGTGGGATTCGGATCTAATCGACAGCCTGGGTCTGCCCCGTGGAATTCTTCAGGAGATTGTTCTCTCCGGATCGGTGGTCGGAACTTTGCTCCCAACAATCGAAGAGGAAACCGGCCTGCGCAATGTTGAAGTAATAGCACCGGCAACTCACGATACGGCGAGTGCAGTTGCGGCTGCTCCATTGACTCACGGGAGTGCGTACATTTCTTCCGGCACATGGTCGCTGATCGGGATCGAGCTCGATGCACCCCTGATCACATCCGAGGCGGCGCAGTTCAACTTTACAAATGAGGGCGGAGTTTATAACACGTTTCGATTTCTAAAGAACGTGATGGGTCTCTGGATCTTTGAATCGTGCCGCCAGGAATGGGCGGTTGGCGGAAACGCGGTCGAGTACGATACGCTCATCCGAGATGCTTCAGATATAGAAGGTTATCCCGGTTTCATTTTCCCTGACGACGAAAGATTTCTTAATCCGGCAAGTATGCTTGAAGCGGTCAACACCCAGCTCTCCGAAACACATCAACAAACTCAAAGCGATCCTGCTGTCATCACAAAAGTCATTTTTGATTCGCTCGCGTTTCGATACGCTTCGGTACTACGTTCGATCGAATCGCTTACGGATTCTAATCTGGTGCGAATTGAGATCGTTGGCGGCGGCGGGCGAAATCGTTATCTTAATCAGTCGACAGCCAACGCGACTCGTTTACCGGTTCTGTCGGGTCTGACAGAAGCGACGGTCGTTGGAAATGCGCTTGTACAGGCGCTTGCCGTCGGACGTTTTGAAACGCTATCGAAGGCGCGAGATTATGTTGCTTCAGAGATCGAATTCGAAAACTTCGTTCCTATGGCAGTTTCGGGATTGGCCGAAGCTGAAGCCCGGTATCTCGTAATCGAAGAACGATTCCAAACTCAACCTTCGGAGGCGGCCGCCGTAAAATGAAAGTCGCGCTTTTCGTCACATGTCTTGTCGACCAGTTTTGTCCGAATGTCGGCATGGCAACGGTCGAAGTGCTGGAACGTGCTGGATGTACGGTGATATTTGACGAGCGGCAGACGTGTTGCGGACAGCCGGCATTCAATACGGGTTACAGAAAAGAAGCGCGAGAATTCGCGACCCGGTTTATCGAGATATTTGAAACCTCCGATGCAGATGCGATCGTCATTCCATCCGGATCTTGCGCCGCGATGGTGAAGCACTTTCACGAAGTCTTCGAAGGCGAACCTGATTGGCAAGAGCGTGCCGATAAGATCGCAGCAAAGACGCACGAGCTAAGCAGCTTTCTCGTTAATATCCTCGGTGTCGACAACGTCGGCGCAATATCGAACGGTAAAGCAACGTGGCACGATGCGTGTCACGGATTGCGAGATCTTAATATCCACGAAGAGCCGCGACGTCTTCTCAATAAAGTGGATGGACTTGAATTTGTTGAGATGCAAAACGCCGATGTCTGCTGCGGCTTTGGCGGAACGTTCTCGGTAAAGTATCCCGAGATCTCAGCCGGCATTTTGGACAACAAGATCGAGATGATCGAAAAGAGCGGCGCCGACACGGTCGTAGCCTGTGACGCCAGCTGCCTGATGCAAATCGGCGGACGATTATCACGGATCGGCTCTAAAGTTAAAACGAAACATATCGCTGAAATTTTGGCGTCGCGGACATGAATACGACTCATGTGACATCTGAGACATTTGATCGGAACGCCCGCGAGGCGCTCGCCGATCCTGTTCTGCACGGCGCCTTGCGCAACCTTGCCGACAGTTTTGTAATTCGCAGGCGTAATGCGATCGCATCGGTGGATGATTGGGAGGCCTTACGCGAACGAGCGAGGTCGATCAAAGAGAAGACCTTGCTTCATCTTGATGAATATCTCGAACGATTCACCGACAATGCGACAAAGGCGGGTGCGGCGATCCACTGGGCGCGAGACGGCAAGGAAGCATGTGAGATCGTACTCGGACTTTGCCGAGAAAAGAACGCCGACATGGTGGTCAAGGCGAAAAGTATGGCCGGCGAAGAGATTCATCTCAACGAGGCCCTCGAAGGAGCCGGGATCGAACCGGTTGAAACCGATCTCGGCGAATGGATAATTCAGCTTGCCGGCGAGACGCCCTCGCATATTGTTGTGCCGGCGATCCATAAGACGAAGCAGCAGATCGCTGATCTGTTTGTCGAAAAGGTCGGCATCGAAATAACTGACAATGTCGACGTTTTGACGCAGACTGCACGCAGGATCCTTCGTCAAAGATTTGCCGAAGCGCAGGTCGGTATCAGCGGTGTTAATTTCGGGGTCGCCGAGACCGGAACGATCCTGATCCTTGAAAATGAAGGCAACATTCGGCTGACGACGAGCCTCACGAAAACTCACATCGCGGTCATGGGAATCGAAAAGGTGATTCCGGAATTCGCTGATCTTGACGTTTTCCTAAAATTGTTGCCACGTTCCGGAACGGGCCAACGCTTAACCGCGTATCAATCACTGATCACAGGCGTGAAAAAGAACGCTGATGATATCGGCCCGGACGAGCTTCATATCGTCATGTTGGATAACGGCCGATCGCGAATGCTCGCCCATCCGTTGACGCGACAAAGTCTTGCGTGCATCCGATGCGGAGCCTGCCTCAATGCATGTCCCGTTTATCAGCAGGTCGGCGGACATGCATACGGATCGGTTTATCCCGGTCCGATCGGCGCAGTGATCACGCCGCAGCTTTTTGGATTGGCAAAGGCGAAACAGCTTCCGTATGCATCGAGCCTGTGCGGAGCGTGCCGTGAAGTTTGCCCGGTTAAGATCGATATCCCGGCGCTTCTTTTGCATCTTCGATCCGAGATTGCAGATGGCACACGCAACCCAGAAACGCCGGCCCGCAAGCGCGGCGAACGTCTCGCGTTCCGGATGTACTCCCGAATATGGGGCCGAACCTCGACATACTCGCTTAGCACACGAGCGGCTCGACTGATGCAGAAGTTTATTGCTCGCGATGGGAAGATCGGAAAAGTGGGTGGCATTATCTCCCGAATGTTTCCGCCCCTAGGCGCATGGACAGCGTGGCGCGATGCGCCCGCCATCGCGCCGAAATCCTTTCGGGAGATGTGGAACGAGCGAAAGAAATGATCCAGGGCTCTTCAAATTCTAGAACTGCGATCTTTGCTTCGATTCGCGAAAACCTGGCGAAGAGTAAACCGTTCGACAAAGACCATTGTGAGCAGGATCGCGTCTCGGAAGCTCCACTGGGTGTAGCCGCGCATGACTTGCTTGAAGTATTTCGGGAGAGTGTCGAACAGGTAGGTGCAAAATGCACGTTTGTCGAAAACGAGAATGAAGCGGCTAACCGAGTGCGCGGAATCATAAACGATCTATCCGCAACTGAGATAATAGTTTCGGATTCTGAATTGGTGCATCGCGTCGTTAACATGGCCCAAATCGACGCCATCGGAAATGCGTCGCGCGACGAGCTGTTCTCATCAGATGTGGGTATCACGAGTGCGCAGTGGGCGATCGCCGAAACGGGCACGCTTGTATTGGAATCCAGAGCCGAACGACATCGGCTGTTGTCGCTCGTACCACCGGTGCACGTCTGCATCGTAAAGTCCATCTCGATCCGACAATCGATGGCTGAGATATTGGATTTGCTGGATACCGACGCTGATCCGTCAGTGACGTTTATTACGGGCGCGTCGCGGACGTCGGATATTGAATTGACACTCGTGATCGGAGTGCATGGACCAGGCGAGTTGCACGTAATCGTCATCAAGGATCGATAAGATGGAGCAACGAGCGCTGCTCGAGGCAGTCAACATTGCAATGTCCTACGCCGGTGTGCACGCGCTGCGAGATGCTTCGTTTGAACTTCGCGCCGGAGAAGTCCACGCGTTGGTCGGCGAAAACGGTGCCGGCAAATCAACGCTGATCAAAGTGCTGACGGGAGCTGTGACACCAGACTCGGGCGAGATTCTGATCGACGGTACCAAGGTTATCGAGAATTCGCCGGGCATCTCTAAGTCGCTCGGGATCGCCGCCATTTATCAGCAGCCAGCGATGTTTCCCGAGCTAACGGTCGCCGAAAATATTGCTATCGGACAAGAGGCCGCGAGCGCGTTTGGAATGGTCAATTGGCCCAAACGCAAACAACGTGCAAAGGAACTTCTCGATCGCATCAGCGCGCGGATCGATCCGGAACAAACGGCGTCCGAACTTTCGATGCCGCAGCAACAGTTGGTCGAGATCGCCCGTGCTCTTGGCGCAAACGCGCGGGTGTTGATTCTCGATGAACCGACAGCATCTCTGTCGGAAGAAGACACGCGAAATCTCTTCCGCGTGATTCGCGAGCTCCGAGCCCATGGCGTCGGCATGATCTATATCTCGCATCGACTCGAAGAATTGCCTGTGATCGCTGATCGTGTAACCGTTCTTCGCGACGGGCAAACCATCGGGACCCATGACATGGCGAATGTTTCCAGCGAACAGCTTGTCCGTCTGATGGTTGGCCGAGAACTCTCAGGCGTTTTTCCAAAACGAGAAGTGCAACGTGGCGATGTCGTGTTCGAGCTTCGTGGATTCGGATCGCGTGAGGCGGGTATTCGAAGTATTGATCTTAAGCTTCACGCAGGAGAAATCGTCGGCGTCGGAGGTCTCGTCGGTGCTGGAAGGACCGAGCTTGCAAAAACGATCTTCGGCCTGGTACCACCGGACTCAGGCGTCATGCTGCTCCGGGGAAAGCAAATCACGATCGGGCATCCGAGCGAAGCGATCGATCTCCACATCTCCTACCTTCCGGAAGATCGCCGGCGCCATGGAGTGGTGCTGGACCTTCCGATCAGCTCTAATATCACGC
>JBJMGN010000375.1:0-3623 GCA_045807885.1 Pyrinomonadaceae bacterium
TACCCGGAAGACATTGTTTTGCCGGCGGTGACACTTGGTGCAGCGCTTTCGGCGATCTTAACGCGAATGATTCGCTCGAGCGTGATCGAGGAACTCGGCGAGGACTACGTGCGAACAGCTCGTGCAAAGGGTTTAAGCGAAAGGACAGTCGTTTACAAACACGTTTTGAAGAACGGCTTGATACCAGTTGTCACCATCCTTGGCCTGCAGCTCGGCGTTCTTCTTGCAGGAGCGATCATTACTGAAAAGATCTTTAGCTGGCAAGGCCTGGGGCTTTTGCTTTTGGAAGATGGCATCGCGAAACGGGATTACCGTCTCGTTCAGGGATGCGTGTTGGTAATAAGCGTAACCTACATTTTGGCAAACTCGCTTACCGATCTGGTTTACAGCCGTTTGGATCCGAGAATAAGGCTTAGTTGATGAGCAGATTAGCTTTCGTCGGAATTGTGATCGCAGCTATCGTCGTTATTTTGGCGGTCTTCGCCCCATTGATCGCGACGCACGATCCAACTGTGCAAGATCTTGGCCTGCGTTTCCTTCTTCCGTCGTCCGAGCATTGGTTCGGAACCGACGGTCTCGGACGTGACGTGTTTTCCAGGGTGGTTTATGGAACTAGAATTTCACTCGAGGTCGGCCTGACCGTTGTATTGGTTTCGGGTGTCATAGGAATTGTTATTGGGGCGATTGCGGGTTTTTACGGCGGCTGGGCGGACAAATTTCTTTCCGGCTATTTATTCAATGTATTTCTCGCTTTCCCAGGTCTGCTGCTTGCGATCGCGCTTGTCGCATTTCTCGGCGCAGGATTAGAAAAGCTGATCCTTGCTCTATGCATTATTGGCTGGGTAGGCTATGCGCGCGTGATGCGTGGCCAAGTGCTAAAGGTCCGTGAATATGATTTCGTAATGGCCGCACGCGCTCTCGGTGCCGGCAATATGCGGATCCTTTTCACCCATATTCTTCCGAACGCGATTCAGCCTTTGATAGTACAGGCGTCACTTGGAATGGCCGGTGCAGTGCTTTCCGAAGCCTCGCTGTCCTTCCTCGGACTCGGTATCCCGCCCCCTGCCCCGAGCTGGGGAACCATGATCGAAGAGGCGCGAAATTATTTCTCGACATATCCACACACACTTTTCTTTCCGGGGGCCGCTATCGCATTGACCGTCCTGGCATTCAACTTTATTGGAGACGGCCTTCGCGAATATCTAGATCCGAAACAACGAGCAAGATAAATTGGATGCGAATTTTCCCCCTTGGCGATAATGCGATAACGGTCGAATTTGGAAACGAGGTCTCGCTCGAATTAAATCGGAAAGCACTCGCCTTGGCAAAGCATCTTCAGTCAAATCCTTTTGAAGGCTATCTTGAGTCTGTTCCCGCATATTCTTCCACAACGATTTTCTATCACATCGCGGCCGTTCGTAAGAATTTCTCTGAATTTGAATCAGCTTTCGAAGCCGTCAGCTCGGTGGTCGAAGATACAGTTAGAATCTTGCCTAAAACGGAAACCGAGATCGGGCGACTCGTGCAAATTCCAGTTATTTTCAATGCCACCGTGTCACTAGATTTGGATCGCGTTGCCGATTTCAGCGGAGTGAAACCCGAGGACGTGATCTCAATCTACTTAGAGCGAACGTACAACGTGTTTATGATCGGCTTTTTGCCAGGCTTCGCCTATTTAGGCGAAGTCGACGAACGAATTGCGATACCTCGAAAGCAAATTCCGCGACTTAAAGTTCCCAGGGGGAGCGTTGCGATTGGCGGCAAACAAACTGGCGTTTATCCGCTTGAATCACCCGGCGGTTGGCACGTTATAGGTTGGACCGACATGGCGATGTTCGATCCGAAGGCCGAACCAACATGTCCGCTTCAACCGGGCGACCACGTGCAATTTTTCAGAGTTTAGATGAGCTTGATCATTCGAAAAGCGGGAATATTGACGACCGTGCAGGACTTAGGACGTTTCGGTTCACGCTCGGCTGGCGTAAATACGAACGGCCCGATGGACGCCGCGGCGGTTCGGACAATCAATGTCGCGCTAGGAAACGACGAGAATGCCGCGGTACTTGAAATGCATTTTCCAGCCGCGGAAATCGAGTTTTCAGATGACACCGTATTTTGCATAGGCGGGGCCGACCTAGCTCCAAGATTAAATGAAAAGAGAATTTCAACTTGGACGACCCAAATTGGTCCTTCGGGCGCGCGGCTGGCATTCAAAAAGAAAAAGCAGGGCAATCGTGTGTATCTGGCCGTCAAAGGCGGGCTGAATATTGAACCTTGGCTGGGAAGCTGCAGCACGAATCTCTCCGCGGGCGTCGGCGGATTCAACGGCCGGGCCCTTGCTGCAGGCGATCTGCTTAGGTGCGAAAGCACTCACACCGGAGGTCCTATCGCTATTGGCAGATCATTTATGCCGTCTGGTCCGACGAAGTCACTTCGAATCGTTCCTGGCGGGGAATTCCATTTACTGACGGCAATCAGTGAGCAGAAGCTTTTGAAAGAAACCTTTCAATTAACGAATGATTCGAATCGAATGGGTTTTCGCCTATCAGGTAAACCTTTGTCTTTACTCGATTCAAACGAACTTGTCTCCTCCGCAACGTCGTTCGGCACTATTCAGTTATTACCAAATGGGCAATTAATCGTTTTGATGGCCGATCATCAGACCTCAGGTGGCTATCCTCGCATCGCGAACATTATCTCTGCTGACCTGGGTATTGCCGGCCAACTCGGAACCGGCGATTCGATCTCGTTCGAAGCAATATCGATCAAAGATGCCGAAAGGGCTTCGGATAGATTGGAGCGCGACCTTCGGTTTCTTAAGATCGGCGTTAGTTTCGTTGAAGGCAACATACGCTGATCTGTGATAATCTTTTTCGCCAAATGGCGCTTTCGATCGACATAAACTGCGACCTCGGAGAAGGCTGTGAGAATGACGCCGAGTTAATGCGCTACATCTCTTCTGCGAATATTGCCTGCGGATTCCATGCCGGAAATACAGAAACGATGAAACGCACAGTCGAGCTTGCGCTGGCAAACAATGTTGCAATCGGTGCACATCCAAGCTTTCCCGACAGGGAAAATTTCGGCCGCACTGAGATGTCGATTCCCTATCCGGAAGTTTCCGAGATCGTTGCCGAGCAGATAATTTTATTAAAGGACGTTTGCGATGAGATGGGAGCTAGGCTACACCATGTAAAACCTCATGGCGCTCTCTATAATATGGCTGTAAAAGATCGCGTACTTTCCCGAACGATCGCAAACACGGTCTCGAACGTCGACAATGGGCTCTTGCTCTTTGGCATGCCGAATAGTTTCATGATTTCCGAAGCAGAAGCGTGCGGCTTGAGATCGGTGTCGGAAGTTTTTGCAGACCGTACGTATCAACCCGATGGAACATTAACGCCACGATCACAGCCGCACGCTTTGATCGATGATGTCGAGATCTGCAAAACGCATGTTCTGAGAATGGTTCAAGAACAGAACGTCATTGCGACTGACGGATCTGTGGTCCCGATAAAAGCAGAGACGATCTGCATTCACGGCGATGGTGCTCGCGCGGTCGAATTTGCCGCCGCGATAAATCGGACTTTAAGGAATCAGGGCATTGAGATTTCGCCAAATTG
>JBJMGN010000376.1:0-16502 GCA_045807885.1 Pyrinomonadaceae bacterium
GACCAGTTTTGCCGACCATAAGGATAATTGGCTTTTCGCGCTTGCGGTACAACCAACTGATGGAATGATATTAGCCGGCGGGTTGTCATCACAGGGTCCGATGAATGGACGCCCGGCGCTTGCGAGATACCTTCCATAAGCTGGTTTTGAGACGTAATTAATATCCGTGACTATTTAAGGTGATACCGAACGTTTGTCACGATCACATTTTCCTTGAAAAGGCGCGTGCCTTTCAGGAGCAGAGAGCTCTAACTGTGCAAAAGGTGTTGCCAACATCAGTCCTGGAATGGTTCCGTTTCTACTTTAGTACATCGACGAAGAGCAAGACCTTGTAGTATTCCGGCCATCAAATGGAGTCTGGTGGATACTCGGCTCAACTGCGGCTATATATTCACAACCTTTTGGCCAGGTTAGTGATATCCCGACTCCGAATGTGTTTGTTTACTAATACAAAAAACTAACCAAAAAAAGACATGGATAAGATTCAATTCTTATCCATGTCTTTTTTTGTCAGCGGCAGTTTTAATTTAGCCCTCCCGTACGGTCAGGCTTCTGCGGATTCGCGTCATTTACTGTCGCGGTTCTGCCAAAAAGGCTTCTCGATTTGAGAAGCCTTTTTTGTCCTTCGCTTTCACCATGGTTACCAGGAACCGACCAATCTCGGATTCGCTTTTTTCTTCAGGAGCTTACGCAATTTCAAGCGTGCTTTGTGAAGCTGCGATTTTGATGTGCCGACGGAGCATCCCAGAATGCGTGCCACTTCTTCGTGCTCAAAGCCTTCGACGTCGTGCAAAACAAAGACGTTCTTATAGCCGAGCGGAAGCTGGTCGATAGCGTTCTCGAGGGCGATCTTGTCCACGATCGGCATCTTTTCAGGGTCGGCCGTTCCCGCCACAACCTGATCAGGCGTATCGCCCTCTTCCGTCGTCTTTTCATACTTCACATTTCGCTTACGGAAATGCATCAATACCTGGTTCACCGTCATTCTGTGCAACCATGTCGTGAATGCCGAGTCGCCGCGGAAACTGCCGACCTTTCGGTAAAGCTGGATGAACACATCCTGTGTAAGGTCTTCCGCTTCATACGCGTTCTGAAGCATTCGCAAACAGATCGAATAAACCCTTCGGTGATGGCGTTGATAAATCTCTTCGAATGCCGCCATGTCGCCTTTCGCGGCGGCCTGCGTCAGGTCGAAATCTGTAGCCGTCACCGTCGAAACCAATTTTTTGACTTCCGAAGGCGATTTAGCCTTTGAAAGCTTATTGCCCTTTTGTATAACCGGATAATTTAATGTTTCGGTAGTCATTGCATGTCCCCCCTCGGACGTATTTGTATTCTCAAACGCTGTGCCAAACATTGCTTGAACGATGTATTAGACAAAAAAATGCGGTTTTTGTTCCTAAAATATGGGGCATACTTATGTTTTCGTTGAACATCCAAGTCAGGATTCACCATTGTGAATGAATGCTTTCAGCAAGCAGTTGCACGATTTGGTGTAGGCATTTCGACCTCTAATTGCAGTGTTATAAAACACAGTGATACCATCCTGTTTTGGCCATTTTCGTGAATAAATTCAGTCCGATTCATTGTTTGATCATAGTTGCCGCCATGTTATTCGGCTGTACTCTCAGTTACAGTACCTCGGCGCAGCAAAAAGGTTACAAAAGCCAGGAGACCTCAGATAAAGACGGCATTCCGGTCATTTTGAAGCATCTGCCGGAGTGGGAAAGCGTCAAATCAGAGGCCGTATTCATTCAAGACAAAGAAACGCTGAGAAATACCATCGGGGCGAGGCCGGTATTAGACCTGATCGATTTTTCCGGTGGTACTGAGGCCGTTTCTGCCCAATATCCTGAGGGTGCCCTGCTGATCGTCGAATATACGACGCCGCAGGCTTCCTTGGCAGCAGACTCCGCGTTTCAAAGGTTTTTGGTCGAAAACCAGTCGACGTCGGCAGTTTATCGGCGGGTCGGAAACTACAACGTATTCGTGTTCGATCCTGCCAACGCTGCTTCCGCGGATAATTTGATCAGCCAAGTAAAATACGAAAAGAGCGTCCAGTGGCTCGGCGAAGACCCTTTCCTGATGCAGAAAATGGAAAGGTACTTTGCTCGGACCGGCCGCGACGTCGTGCTCTCAACTATTCTGTGGATCGCACTTATTTTTGGGGTGACATTAGGCGCCGGAATCGCTGCGGGATTTGTTTACTTCAGATATCGCGAATCGCAGCGCGCCTCGATGTCGGCTTTTTCCGACGCCGGCGGGATGACACGACTGAATCTCGACGATCTTTCGGAACCATTGCCTTAGTTAGGGCAAGGCCTCGATCAACCGATCAATATCTTCACTGTTATTGTAAAAATGCGGCGCGATGCGCAGCCGATCGATCCGCGGACTGACAACGATGTCGCGTTCCTGTAAATGCTTCGCGATCTCATTGCAATGCAGTCCATTCGTGTGCTGAATGCAAACGATCGATGATCTTTCGCCCGGAGCTCGCGAACTTAAAATGTCATAATTCTTGCCCACCAAGCTGTCACAAAGCTGGTCGGTAAGACCATCGAGATACGATTCGATCTGTTCGAGACCAGTTTCGGTCAACAGTTTCAGGCTTTGTTCCAAGCCATAGAAAAGTGCAGACGCGCCGGTACCGCTTTCCATCGCGAGAGCATTCGGTTTGAATGGCTGCTCTCGATCGGCGAAATCCCAAGGCGTTTCGACGCTTATCCAACCTACGAACGACGGTTCCAGCATTTCCCGAGCACGATTGGAAAGATAAAGGATTCCACAGCCTTCGGGCGCGCAGAGCCATTTATGGCTTGCTCCCGAGGCAATATCGACAAATTGAGCGGAAAGGTCGAAGGCTTTTGCGCCGAGTGCCTGAATGATGTCGACGGCGAACAGGGCCTCGACAGCACGGGCTGCGCGTCCGATTCGTTCGAGATCGGCCTGAAAACCCGAAGCATACTGAACCGCACTGATCGCTACAAGCCTGGTGTTTGAGTCGATCAAACCAATGAACTCGTTCAGATCGATGCGGCCTTCGCGTTCAGGGCATAAACGCAATTCGACACCATAACGGTCGCTAGCCATTCTCCACGGATAGAAATTAGCAGGAAATTCGCCTTCAAAGCTGACGATGTTGTCGCCCCGTTTCCAGTCGATACCGTTGGCGACCGACGCAAATCCATCTGACGTGTTTCGCATGAAGGCAACCTGTTCGGGGCGAACATTGAGAATCCCGGCGATCAGAGCTCGAGCATGTTCCTTCGTTGCGACCCACTCTGTGAAATGCTCGCTACCATGGTTCGCAACATCATCGAGCTGCGACACAACGGCCTCGACCGCGGACCTCGGCAGCGGCGAAACGGCTGCACTATTTAGATATGTATACCGCTCAAGTGCTGGAAACTGAGACCTGATCTCATGATTCATATAATAAACATGACAGAAACCTTTACGTAAAAAAGGGGCTCTGCCCGATGGAAGCATTTGTCCATACAATGATCCCTCCCTTACAGTCTGGCTACTGGCACAAATTTCCTTTGACAAAAATGGGGCGAAAGCTAACTATTAACTAGTGTCTGCAGCCAACTGCAGGATATTGAGCGCTCATCCAAACAACCCGATTATGTTCGATTTCCGCAAGGATAAACAAATCAGCTTTGACACATCCCACCTGGACGATCACGGCATAGATGTCGTTCACACGCGCCGCGAATCGAAACGCGGATTATGGGTTGAAGGGCTGCGGCTGTTTCGCGATATCTTTCTGATCGTTGTCGTCTTTATTCTGATCGGGGTTTTTGCCGTGCAGCCTGTCGTTGTAGAAGGCACGTCTATGGTGCCGCAGCTTCAGGACGGCGAACGGCTGCTGGTGAATAAACTCGTTTACTACAAGATCCAAAGCGTAAGCTGGGGACACATCGAACGCGGTGACATCGTCGTTTTTTGGTATCCGAAAGAACCCGATAAAAGCTACGTCAAACGCGTGATCGGCATGCCCGGCGAAACCGTCGAGGTCCGCGATGGGCATGTCTATATCGACGGCCGCGAGATCAAAGAAGATTATCTCGACACCGAACATAACCAGAGCCTGCCGTCGTGGCCGGCAAAGCGCATCGACGACCACTACTTTTTTGTGATGGGAGACAACCGCGATAATTCGTCCGATTCGCGCTACTGGGGACTGGTGCCTGAAAAATACATTTACGGAAAAGCTTTCTTTCGTTATTGGAAACCGCAGGATATGGGATTCCTCGAACACGGGCGCTATAACGAACTCGAAACGCCTAAGTTCGAAGACCTCCGCGCCGACGATAAGTAGGTTAGAACCGCCTGCGGTTCTGACAATTTTGGGGTAAAATATTAATGTGACAAAAGCGATCTTGGTTCTTGAAGATGGACGCACCTTTCACGGTGCGTCTTTTGGCGCTGTGGGCGAAACATTCGGCGAGATGGTGTTCAACACATCGATGACCGGCTATCAGGAAATATTGACCGACCCGAGTTATGCCGGTCAGATCGTCTGCATGACATATCCGCTGATCGGGAACTACGGCACGAACGAATCCGACGTCGAATCACGGCGTCCATGGGCGGAGGGTTTCGTCGTTCGCGAAGCAAGCCGTATCTCGTCAAACTGGCGGTCAACAATTTCGCTGGATGATTATCTGAAACAAAACAACATCGTCGGCATCGAGCGGATCGATACGCGAGCCCTGGTCAGGCATATACGCGACAAGGGCGCTATGCGTGCCGGAATTTCATCGATTAAAACGGCGCCAGAGGCCTTACTTGAAAAGGTTTTATTGTCGCCGGATATGAAAAACCGCGAGCTCGCCACCACGGTCACGGTTGAAGAAAAGTTTGACTATCCGGCGATGGACGACGCGAAATTTCACGTAGTCGCTTACGATTTTGGTGTAAAAACCAATAGCCTGCGCGAGTTCTCAAAATTCGGCTGCAAGATCACGGTCGTGCCTGCAGAAGCATCTGCACAGGAAGTTTTGGCACTAGAACCGGACGGCGTTTTCTTATCGAATGGCCCGGGCGATCCAGCATCGATGACGAAAGTGATCGATGAGATCAAGAAACTTACCGAATCACAGGTTCCCATGTTCGGGATCTGTTTAGGGCATCAATTGATCGGCGAAGCGTTCGGCGCGAAAACTTTCAAGATGAAATTCGGACACCGCGGCGGTAATCAACCGATCAAGGACTTGACTACCGGAAAGGTTGAGATAACTGCACACAACCATGGTTTTGCGGTCGACGCCGAATCGCTTCCCGCTGATGTTGAGATCACCCACATTAACCTAAACGACCACACTGTCGCCGGTCTGCAACACAAAACACTGCCAGTTTTCTCGGTCCAGTATCATCCAGAATCGGCGCCCGGCCCGCATGATTCAGAGTATTTATTTGAGCGGTTCGTTGAGCTGATGAAGAAATAACCCAAACCACTGTACACAAACTGACTGATTGACCTCGGCGTTTTAATCGAGAATAAATGCCGTATGCCGAAGGTCGCTTCCAGCGTAACAGCCCCTGACAATGCAAGGATCGCAGGCCCAACGAAGCGACAACCTCCATGCATATTTAAGCCGGCTCTAGAATCGGCATCCAAGGATTCCCTTGAAAAAATATCGATTCTTCATAAAGCGATCCGTCATGCACTGCTCTATTACGGAGCGGTCGTTCTAAGCGATTTCGGGGTCAGTCGGATCGATCAATTCAAAGAGATTGTCGAGGATTTTTCGACGGCTGACCTGTTGAAATATGCAGGCGGTGCTTCGCCTCGTTCCGCCCTTGCTGACGGTGTTTACACATCGACGGAATATCCGCCCGAGATGCCGCTCGCGCTTCACAACGAGCTATCCTATGCCGCCGCATATCCGCGAACGCTTTTTTTCTTTTGTGAAATGGAGCCGCATATCGGCGGCGAGACGACGCTTGGTGATAGCCGCCGGATCCTCTCTGCAATCGATCCTGAAATCGCCGACCTGTTTAGGTCGAAAGGCGTACTTTATGTGCGGAATCTCGTTTCAGACAAAACTTCACAGTATTCCTGGCAGGCGGCGTTCGAAACGGACGACCGAGAAATGGCTGAAGAAGTGTGTAGACGACAAGGATCGCATTTTGAATGGACAGTAGGCGGCGGGCTTCGCGTTAGCTTTATCGGGCCTGCGACGATGATCCATCCAGAAACCGGCGAGGAGGTTTGGTTTAATCAGGCGGACGGTTTCCATTCGGGTGAGCTGCAGAATCCTGGCCGGGCGGAGAGGCCAAGACTCGAAGCATATTTCGGCGACGCCTCGGAAATTCCCAAGAAGGCGCTGGAGCATATCCGCACCGTCATAAGACGCGAAACGATCCCTCATCGCTGGAAGCAGGGTGATATCTTGATCATCGACAATATTCTCAACGCGCATGGACGAATGCCGTTTTCAGGGCCAAGAAAAATAGCCCTTGCAATGGCATGAACTCACCCCGCCCTAATTTAGAGGCGGTAGGGCGGGATACAATTTACGTTCAACTCAGCCTGTAATATTGCCATCTATAGACAAAGAGATGGCAAAAGCATTTTTTTTGACCTTCACTCTCGCGATCGCGGCGATTTCTGGTTTCGCCCAAACGCCGCGCAATGGCATTAACCAAACACCTTGCCCCCTCACCGGCAGTTACCGGATCAATGTCGTCGAAAGTGACAAAATGTATTCTGTGGTAAAAGACGCAACGAGCACCGTCCCGTTCGGCGACCAACAGCGGTTCTTTCTGGATCTATCCACGCGGTTAACCCCGCCGGACATGCTCGCCATCGAATGCAACGGAAATCGCGTGAGCGTTGGTTCGTCCAGAGCTCCAAAGATCACTTATCTTGCCGATGGACGAGTGCGGCAAGAGCGAAGTTTGCGAGGGAATGTTGTGAATTCGAAAGTAGCGATGAATCGCGATTCGATAACGTTCACCTCTAACGGTCCGGGCGAAGACAATGTGAATGTCGCCTTTCAATCGATTGACGGCGGTTCCCGTATGGGTGTGACACGTCGGATCTACGCAGACCAGCTTCCGGAACCGATCGTGATTCGTACCGTTTACGACAAGATCGCTGACCAAGTCGATTGGACAAGCTACGACACCAGTACGGTGGCTCGCACGAATCGCGATAAGCAGGCTACTTCGCCGATCACGCCTGCGAGTTCTATCGTCGGCCGGAGCAGCCGGGAGAACGATTTCGCCGTCGCTCTTCGGCAGCATCTCAAAACCTGGGTCGATGCTACCAACCGACGCGACATTGCAGCGCAAATGCAATTTTATATGCCTGAAATGAAGGCATATTACCTCACGAGGAATGTACCGCAGAGTTTAGTCCGCGCCGAAAAGAATCGTATTTTTTCAGGGTTGCGAGTTGTCGACATTCGTGCAGGCGAACCGGAGATCATCTTTCAGGACAACGGCCGTACAGCGGTGATGAGATTCATCAAAGAGTACAAATTAAGCGGCCGAACCAGTACAAAAAGCGGTGTTGTGGTGCAGGAGCTACGGTGGCAGCGTTCCGGAAACGAATGGCGAATTTTTAGCGAACGAGATATTCGCGTCATTCGCTAATATGGCGGATACTGCCGATTCTGCCGCATGATCCTCCGAAGCCGACGCTGTCGCCGCAGATAGTCCTCCTCCCAAACCTCCCAACGTGACGGGCGGTATGCCGGATCCCCGGTCAATATCGAATCGATCGACGACACCGGTGGTTCATTATTCGTTGCCGATCTAACAACACGCGGACGGGTAGCACGATTCGACCTGTTGACCGCGGAATCTACTCCCGGCTTTGCACGAGGGGTAGTTTTGGATTCCGATTTTGCGGGCGTGTTCTTCCGCGCAGAATTCTGTGCCGCCGATAACGCAAGCCGCTTTTCAGCCTCGCCCACAGGTTTCGTTGAAACCGAATTCATTGAAGTGTTAGTCTCCGCCGCGATCGATCGATCCTTCGGCGTGTCGAGTTGATCTGCCTTATTTTTAAGGCTTGTTTTGCCTGGCGTGTTCACCTCCGAATCAACGGGAACAGTTTGTTCAAGCGTCTCTGGTTGACTTGCCGAGGTGTTCTGGTCTGCGGTCTCAGCCGTCCCGCTTCGATATAAGCCATACGCCAGCAATCCAAACACCAACAATATTGCTGGAACCCACAAAATTAGTCGGTTTCGATTTGATTGAGGCACGGGGTGCCACACGTTGGTGTTAGGCAGCTCTTCATATTCGGGCTGAGGCTCATTATCGAAATCGGGTTCATTTGCCGGCAGATCGGCGCTATCTAATTCCTGAACGCTTTCAATCGGTTCCGGCACTTTGGTCACCGGAATTTCAATTCGCGCAGGTTCATCGAAAACAACACCCGGATCCAGTACGTCTGCGGCCTTCATCTGGGCGACGCGTTGCGCGATCAGCGCTGCCATTGGGTCGGCCTCATCATCTGAAACGTTCCGAAATATCGAAGCCGCAGGGGCCGCGGTCGAATTCAGATCAAAGTCTTCCTCGAATGCCTCCAATGCCGGAAAAGTCTCTTCTTGTCGAATGACTGCCGGTGTGATCGGTGTGGCGGATACCGCCGACTCAGGCGATTCGCCCACCCGAAGGGCTTCTTCAACCGAGTTCCACATCGCTCGAGCGGAAACAAATCGCTTATCGGGATTCAGCGCCAATGCCGAGTGAATCAGTGCTGCGATCAGCTCGGGAACATTCGAATCAATTTCGGATGCGAGCTTTAAAGGATCCGGTTTCCCTGCCACGATCGCCGAAGCGCGTGCGAGGACGTCAACCGGCGGGGCTCCCGTCAAAAGGTGATACACGGTGGCGCCGAGCGAAAAAATATCGGAACGGACGTCTGTACCGGTACCTTCGATCTGCTCGAGCGGTGAGTAGCGGCGCGAATATCCAAATACGCTTTGCATCCCCTGCGTGTCGCCGGACGTTTCCTTTGCCATCCCGAAGTCGAGCAAAAGCAGGTTCCCACGTGGCGTGAGCTTAAGATTGCTCGGCTTTACATCGCGATGGATGATCGGTGGATTCTGTGAGTGCAAGTAATCAAGCCCATCCAACAGATCAAGTGTCCACCTCATTACCGTTTCGAAAGGAAAGCGTTCGCCGCGTTTCAGCAATGTGGAAAGGTCCTCGCCCTCGATGTATTCCATAATGAGGAAATGGCCGTTTCCCTCGACGAAATGGTCGGAAACGTGCGGGAAAAGCGGGTGATGAAGGCCGTTCAAGAGCCGAGCCTCGCGTTCAAAGGCCTCGCCGAGGTCCTTGTCGCTGTAAAAGGTCTCCTTGATGGCTACATTGGTGCCGAATTTTTGGTCCACGGCGCGGTAAACCGCTCCCATACCGCCGACGCCTATCTGCTCCTCTACCAAGAACCTGTCTTGCAATAATGTTCCAATTTCGATCATTTGCTAGAAAATGAGGCAATTCCGATGCCTATATGAACAGCTCCAGACTAATTGTTCTGCTCAATAAGTTTGTGCTTATGTTCCGCGTATTTACGTGTGACGGAATACACTAAATGAAGCTGGGAACCTACAAAGTGGTAAGGGCAGCCTCTTTGGCACGGGTTCGGCGGATATGAACGAATCAAATGATCTTGCGGCGATCAGCACACTGACCGGGATGACGGTCTTGTCACTTTCGACCGGAAATAAACTTGGGCAAATAGCAGACGTCTATATTGACCCTGTAAACGGCCGGCTGCTGGGACTGAGGCTGACAGGCGAAAACAAGGCATTGATCGATCTGCCTTACGAGAAAATCTTTAGCTTTGGGCGTGACGCGGTGATGGCCGAATCGGAGGAGGCGGGGCAATTTGTTTCGGATGCAGAAAATTACCTGGGTCGGCCAGCAAAGGACTTGTTCGGGACGAAGATCGTGATGGAAAGCGGGGTTGTGCTTGGCGAGATCGCTGATGTGCTCGTAACTTTGCAGCCGCCGCCGACCGTCTTTTACGAAGTACGACAGTCGATGCTAGATCGACTGCTTGGCCGCACATTTTTTATCCCTGCCTCAATAGGCTATGTGCTTTCGGACGATGCAGCGAGGCTCCTGGTCCCGGATATTACGGCTGAGGTCGCAGTAACTGATGCAAATGATCTTGGCGGTCCGAGCGTCGAAGTACGGAGCATTTCAGACACCCTCGCTGTCAACGATGACAGTGAAGACGTGACTCTTGTGCGTGACCTCGACGAAGATGCGACGGTACTCCGTAGGCGTGACGATTAGAGTAAAAGGGGATCAGCTTAGCCGAGGGCGTCGGCCTCGAGACGGGCCGCGGCGAGCGCCGGCATGTCCTTGTCTGCATCCTTCCACATCTCAAGGAATTTTTCGTATTCGATTTTGTCTTTCAGCGCGCGTGCCTTTCCGAGATGCGCAAGCGGATAAAGGGAAGAAAGCGGAGCCTCGCCACGGAAGTTAAGTATCTTGTCGAACTCTCGTGCTGCCTCGTTGTTTCTCCCGAGCTTTAAAAGGGCGAGTCCACGAAGATATTGTGGGATAAACTCGCCGGCCTTTTCCAAGCGTTCGGTTATCTCAAGCTCTTCTACCGCTTCCTTCAGTTTTCCTGCCTGCTGCCAAAGGGCAGCTTTGATCGTCGGTGCCCATAGGTGCTTGAGCAGCGTATCTTTAGGCCTTGCAGCCAGCAATTCGTTCAGCAGGCGGGCGGCTTCATCGGACTGTCCCGCGACCGCCAGGGCGAGAGCGACGGTTAGAACAACCATCTGTCCCTTTTCAAGGCTTAGAGCCTTGTTCGTCTGTGCACGCAGCACTGCCCGCAGCGTGGCGTCGTCCTTGGCGGGCAGACCTGTTGCGGAACTCCAAAACACGATCCTTACCGCCTGCTCGGCGGCATACTTACCCGCCACTTCCAACGCGCTTGTGTGGCTTGCAAGGTCTACCGAACGGCGCGAAAAATCCTGGGCTTTCCGCCATTGGCCCTTTACGGCCGCCGCGCGAGCCTGTACGTCAAAGGCGAGATGCTCGTCATCGCGCCCCGCGAACCAGCGCAGGTCGGTCTCGATCGCCGCCTGGTCGTTCTCGGTGAACGCGATCATCAGCGGGAAAAGATGAAAATAAGTGCCATCCAGGTTTCTTTCGAAGGCGAGCCTGCAGGTTTCCTTGGCCTCATCGTAACGCCCGAGCGACACGAGCGACTCGACGAGATTCATGTAGATGGTCGCGTAATTTGGATCGATACGAATGCCTTCGCGCGCGAAAACTACCGCCTTTTCGGATTGTCCGATCCGTTCCATCGAGTCGGAAAGGCTCACATACGAGACTACAAAGTTCGGATAGGTGTTGCGCCACAATTCAAGCGTATCGATCGCCTTGTCGAGCTCGCCCTGGACGAAATTGTGATAGTAATAAGTGATTCGCAGCTTTTCACTTTCACTGACCGCATCACGGAGCTTATAAGCCTTTTCGGTCATTTCAGCCGCAAGCTTCCACTGAAGGGTGTTTCTATATACAACAGCGAGCTCCGTGTAAGCCAGAGCAAAGTCGGGATCAAGCTCGAGAGCCTTTTTGTAAAACGGTATCGCTTCAAATTGGCGCCCGTTTACGATCTGTTCGCGGCCGAGCACAAATATCTTTAACGCTTCGAGTGACGACGTGGTTATCGACTCGCTCGGCACGTTGAATTTTTCGATGGAGCTCAAGCTCTCACCGAGTCTTTCACGCAGGCCCGAAGCCGCTCGCGTGAGCGCGTTCAGCACTTCCTCGCGGGAATTAACCTGTTCGAACTCGCGGCCGAGGCTTTCATTGTTACGCGCATTGATCGCTTCAAGTGTAAGCACGTATATATCGCCAAATTTCGTTATCGAACCGGCGATGAATGCCTTCAAGTTCTGCCGCATGCAGATCTCTTCACCCAGATCCCTTGTTACCTTCTCGTCCGCCTTGCGGCCCATTAGGCGAAGCGTTTGGCTTACCTTTGAATCCGGGACGATATCGAGAAAGGGCGACTGGGCAAGCGAGTATGCAAGCGCCATTTTCAGCGTCTGATCGAACACGGATTCACCGGTCGAATTTTCAAATTCAGTTATTAAAATCGAATCGCGCATTCCCCGCCCGGAGCTCGTCGAAAAGCGGGGAGCGCTTGTTTTCCCCGAATCGATACCGGGCCGGTTCGGCACCGCGGTCTGCTCGAGTTTCGCTTCCATGCGGAGTTCGTCGCGCATCTCGATCAGATCGCCCAACAGATCGCGGGTTGACTGATAACGTTGATCGCGTTTCTTTTTCAGAGACTTCTGAACAATACGCTGCAGCTCGCGTGGAAGATGCGGTGCAAGCGACGTGATCGGCTGCGGTTCATGACTGATCACCGAAGCAAGCGTGTCCGTCATAGTTTCGCCCAAAAATGGGATCTTCCCCGTGAGCATTTCATACATCACGACGCCGAAACTAAATACGTCTGACCGAGCATCTGTTGTTTTACCGCGGGCCTGCTCTGGCGACATATACGAGACGGTTCCCATTACCACTCCGGGATTAGTTTTCACCAGCTTTTTGGTCTCGTCCTCACGTCCTGAATCTACAAGTTCGGTGAGCTTGGCAAGCCCGAAATCGAGGACCTTTACATAGCCGTCGGGACGGACCATTATGTTCTCCGGCTTGATGTCGCGGTGAACGATACCGGCCTGATGCGCGGCTGAAAGTGCTTCGGCGGTTTGGATGGCTATCGAAAGTGCCTCATCGAACGAAAGACGTTCCTTCATCCGCTCGCGAAGCGTCGTACCCTCTATATACTCGGTCGCAATGTAATGTGAGCCCTCGTGTTCACCGATCTCATAAACAGTTATCAGGTTTGGGTGATTTAGCGCCGACGCGGCCTTGGCCTCTTGTACGAACCGGCTCAGCAAGTCTTCGTCTTTGCTGTATTTTTCGTTGAGGAATTTGATCGCAACCTTTCGGCCAAGTTTCGTATCGTCGGCAAGATACACCTCGCCCATACCTCCGGAGCCTATAAGCGAAAGTACCTGATAATGACCAAAAGAGGCCCTGGCCGTTTGTTGCGTGGACATAGATTGGGAACCAGAATACGGTACGCGTGATTTGGCTTGCTAGTCAAGCTAATCGATGAAATTCAAGCAAAAAAAGAGCCGCTGTTCGAGCGGCCCTTGTATATTGAACATTCCATTAAACTATTGTCCGATACCGTAAATATATGGAGCAATGATCAGCGAAACGATCGACATCAGCTTGATAAGGATGTTCATCGACGGGCCCGAGGTGTCCTTGAAAGGGTCTCCAACGGTATCGCCTGTGACCGATGCTTTGTGCGGCTCTGAACCCTTGTAATACATCTCACCGTTGATCTCGACACCTTTTTCAAAGGATTTCTTTGCGTTGTCCCAAGCTCCGCCGGCGTTCGACTGGAAAATTCCCATCAATACGCCCGAAACCGTAACGCCCGCCAACAAGCCACCGAGAACTTCCGGGCCGAATGTAAACCCGACTATTACGGGAGTGATCAAAGCGATAGCGCCGGGCAGCATCATTTCACGGATCGAAGCCTTTGTAGAAATAGCGACGCATTTTTCGTATTCCGGTTGTGCGGTGTAGTCCATGATGCCAGGAATTTCGCGGAACTGGCGGCGAACTTCCTGCACCATATCCATTGCTGCCCGGCCCACAGCCTGAATGCAAAGCGCCGAAAAAATGAACGGGATCATTCCGCCCACGAAAAGCCCGGCGAGAACGTTGGCTTTGTAGATATCGATCCGGTCGATTCCGGCGATTCCGACAAATGCAGCAAAAAGGGCTAATGCCGTAAGTGCCGCCGATGCAATCGCGAATCCCTTTCCTGTCGCAGCGGTCGTATTGCCGACAGCATCCAGGTTATCTGTACGCTCACGCACTTCGGGCGGCAGTTGGCTCATCTCCGCGATACCGCCGGCGTTATCCGCGATCGGCCCAAATGCATCTATCGCAAGCTGCATAGCGGTCGTAGCCATCATTCCGGCTGCGGCGATCGCGACACCGTAGAGACCCGCGAAATAGTAAGAAGCCATGATGCCGCCGGCCAATGTCAGGATCGGGACGACCGTCGATTTCATACCCACCGACAAACCGCCAATGATGTTCGTGGCATGGCCGGTCGACGACTGTCGCACGATCGAAAGCACGGGCCCTTTGCCCATCGCCGTGAAGTATTCGGTAACAAAACTCATGATCGCGCCGACGATCGTGCCGACGACGATAGCAGCGAAAACGCCATTCTTCGTGAATGAATGTGAGCGCAGCGTGATCTGCCCTTCGGGCAGGATCCACATCACAGCGAAGTAAGCGGCAATGACCGTCAGGATCATTGAGGACCAGTTCCCGAGATTGAGCGCATTCTGCACGCTCGATCTTTCGTCTTTTATCCGAACAAAAAATGTCCCGACGATCGAGAAAACAAGCCCGAGCCCGCAGATGACCATCGGCAAAAGTATCGCGGACATTCCGCCGAAAGCGTCCTGGATCTTGACCTCCTGTCCGAGCACCATCGTCGCCAAAATGGTCGCGACATATGAACCAAATAGGTCGGCACCCATACCGGCCACATCGCCCACGTTGTCGCCGACGTTATCAGCGATCGTTGCAGGGTTGCGGACGTCGTCTTCGGGAATTCCCGCTTCAACTTTTCCGACGAGGTCGGCGCCGACGTCAGCCGCTTTTGTGTAGATACCGCCGCCGACACGAGAAAATAATGCGATCGACTCGGCTCCCAGCGAGAAGCCGGTCAAAACCTCGATGGCTGTTTTCACCTGATTTGCGCCGAGTCCCGAAAAAACAGAAAGAAATACAATGAACAAACCGCCAAGGCCAAGCACGGCCAGTCCGGCAACCCCGAGGCCCATCACCGTTCCGCCGGTGAACGAGACCTGAAGCGCTTTTTTAAGGCTCGAACGCGCCGCCTGCGTCGTTCGAACATTCGCTTTTGTCGCGACCTTCATCCCGATAAAGCCCGCGGTCGCGGAGAAAACCGCTCCGACAATAAACGCGATGGCGATGATCCAACTTGAATGGATCTCGCGGCCGTTAACTTCATGGATGGTCCCTGAATATGCCAGCAAAGCCGCCGTAAATAAGACGAAGATGCTGAGCACCTTCCATTCAGCTTTCAGAAACGCCATCGCGCCGTCGGCAATATGGCCGGCAAGCACCTTCATGTTCTCGTCGCCGGCGTCCTGTTTGCTGACCCACGCCGATTTGATCGCCATTACGACCAATCCCAAGATCCCGAATGCAGGTGCCAGATAAATTACGTAATTGTTCATGTTGACTAATAAATACCGGGCAAATGCCCTATGATTCCAAAATTATTGATTATCCGGCAAGTGAAACCATTTAACAAATTACACGGAGCAATTTGTCTGGGTTAAAATGCCGAAATGCAGCAAATAAAGGTAAATTCAAAGGCACGCGAGGAGATGATCGACATCACATCGGATGTCGAAAAGATCTTGCGTGGGAATGGCGCGAGCCAGGGCGTTTGCGTCGTTTTTACTCAGCATACGACGTGCGGCGTAACCGTAAACGAAAATGCGGACCCAGATGTACAAAGCGATATGCTCGGGTTTTTGCAGCGCCTTATCCCGCAACACGAGCCGCATTTTAAGCACGGTGAACAGAATTCCGACGCGCACATAAAGTCATCGCTCGTCGGTTCGTCTGCGACCATTCCGTTTGAAAACGGACAGCTGCTGCTTGGCAGGTGGCAGGCGATCTATCTTTGCGAATTCGACGGGCCGCGAGAAAGAAAGGTGATCGTTCAAATGATGAATGCGGAGTGATGAATGATGAATCGCAAGGCCGTCACCGCTGGATATTCTGGAACGCCGTTAGCAAACAAGCTTGGCATCAAAGAAGGGATGACCCTCGTCACGGTGGATGCTCCGAATCACTATTTGGAATTGGTTGAGCCGTTAGCCGATGGGGTCGATATCCTTCGCGTTGAAAGCAACACACTCGCTACCGCTCGTGTTTCTGCCTTTGGCGCCGATATTGTTCATTTGTTCACAAACACAGGCGACGGCCTTTTTAAGGCAGTTTCGGAGGCCCGGCATCTAATTAAACAGAACGGTTCGATCTGGGTCTCGTGGTACAAAAAGGCTGCAAAACTGCCGACCGAGATCACAGAAGATACGATCCGCGAGGCAGCGTTTCCGCTTGGGCTGGTCGACGTCAAGGTCTGCGCAGTCGACGAGAAATGGTCGGGTCTGAAATTGGTAATCCGCAAAGAAAATCGAGTATAATTGCCGACACTACAAATAGCCTACAAACCTTGACATTCGAGGTGCCGAAATGCCGTCAAACGATCCTAGAATCGATGCCTATATAGAGAAATCTGCCGAATTCGCGAAGCCCGTGATGAACCATTTACGCGAGTTGATTCACAAAGCGTGTCCCCAAGTGAACGAAACCCTTAAATGGAGCATGCCCAGCTTTGAATATATGGGCCTGCTTTGCGGATT
>JBJMGN010000377.1:0-4578 GCA_045807885.1 Pyrinomonadaceae bacterium
TTCAGCGACTGGAATTATGGTGACAAATTCGGGGTTGAAGATGGGTGCCATAGATCCGCGAAGCGACGGCGCAGCTATTGGTTACTAGCAGGTTACGTTTAGCGGTCGGTGGTCAGTGAAAAATTCAATTTATCCTCGATGAACTTCTGCAGGGCGACGGTCAATCCGCCCCAGATCCTGAAGATGCTGACAACTGGCTTCTGGAACTGGAAATCCAGGCCAATTGGCGCTTAAGCAGTTCACGGAACTGTTCCGAAACCTCCATATCTATAATCTCTCCAAGTATCGGATCACGGAATTCTCCAAAACTGAGATCTTAGTTTTCTACGAACTAGCTTGCGCAAAGTGTCGTGATACACAGACACGGGTGGATGGGTCTTGATAGGCTCACCGATTATGAAAGGGCGCTGGCTGAAAATAAAGGAACAGTTTGAGCAAACAAACGAAGAGATCGCGGGTAAGGTTGTCGAGCGAATTATAAGGCAATTTCCGAAGGTGATCTCGATCGTGTTTTCCGACGGGTCGGGTTTGTACGTTGATGGCGAAGGTGACCGGATAGAGTTGTTGGTCTCGCCGATCGAAAACCAAAAACCACCCGATGAAGAGTTGTTTAGCCACGCCTAGATATCGCTGGCAAATCCGCCAAACCAACCAACCTCGCATAGAGTCCCAATAAACCAACAGAAGCTTTTGTCGTTTGATTTTAGACTTTGATTGTTAGCCTACATTCCCTTACGGCCCGGGACTGCTCGGAATTCTCTTGCGTTGCTGCGGACAGGCTTCTGCGGCGTGTACTGTTAAACTGCTGGTTCAATAACTTTTGCAGGTCTGCATTCAGAAACAGCTATCACCAATCAACTATCATTGATCTTCGTCTTTGGTGAGCAGTTTTGTGGTGTGGTCGGTGACGCTTGGCGGTTTGGCGGTCAGGTCGTTTGTGTCCATCCAAGTGCCCTGGCGCGGGGGCTCATATGCTTCCGTTGAAGCAGGCGTGCCTATAAGCGCAGGATTGCGCATTTGGTTCTCTATCGCGGGAACAGTGTTGGCTACGGGATCGAAGCCGAGTTGCCTTGTATCGCCGTATTCAAACATCAGGGCGTAGACCATTCGAAGTATTCCGCCGCCGCCAAATACAATAACGGCGATCACGGCAAGGTACGGTTCGATGTTCAGGGCGAGCGAAAGCAAGGCCATAAGCGGGACAATTAAAAAGGCGAGAAAAAAATAGGAATGCGCCTTTTTTAATGCCGCGCCTGCGCGGGGAATCACCGGTACCTGTCAGCGGCCCTAATTTGCGGGGAACGAGACCTTTGTTCGCCATTACCTCGGCGACACCGGTGAGTAGGAAACCGCAACGCGAACAAAATCGAATCGCGTCGGATACCTGCTGTTGTCCGCATTGAGGGCAATGCATTTATTTGTCCTCGTCTTTTTGGAGGAGTTTGGTCGTATTGTCGGTGACGCTATGTGGGCGGGCGAAATCGCCGGTGTCGGGGGCCCGCCAGCCACCTGCCTGGGGCGGCGCATAAACCTGTGCGGGCTGCATTTGCTGAGGCGGAAGTGCCACTGGGGCCTGATTGCCGTGTAAGTTCTGGGGCATTTGCTGGAGTAGCTCGAACTGCGATATCTCCGATCTCTTAGGCGAGCGTTTCAGAAATGCGAGCGATGTGATGAGAAGCATCATAGTGGAAAAAACGCCGAAAACTGCCGATACCGCTGCACCTTCCTCGAGGTCCGCAATACCGAAAAACGCTGGCATCATCATCACAAAAAATATGAACCAAAGGGCGGTAAAGATCAGGCCGTTCTTTCGCGTGAACCAACCGGTCTTTCCTTTATAGAGCTCGGCAAGCTGAGGAAGCACACCGTTGTTTGCGATCAGATGCGGGATGAGGCCCATCTGAAATCCACAACGTGAACAGAATTTCGTTTCCTGAGAGATCTGCTGCTGGCCGCAGCGGGGACAATGCATTCGTTACTCCTGGAGATAAACTTTTACGCCTGCGAACTTAACGAATTTTTGCACGAAAAGGTTCGCAATGCAATGAATTGGGACTTCGTGCGCATTGCTCTATCGGCGTTTCTCGGCAGACCCTATAATCTTGAAAAGCGCCTCGGCGTTCCCATAAAACCGCTCTGCCGTGATCAACGTCTCGAGCAAAATATCAAAAAGCGATCTCATCTCGATCGGTGACGGGATCATTTTGTCCAGATCCGAGTCGATTCTAAAATAATCGAATCCGTGGGCCCGGCGTTCTTCAACTTCCTTCAAATAAACGATCACATTGCTCTTGCCGGGCAAACGCTCGGGCAGCGTCCATTCAAACGGGTCGTCCCATAATCTTGTGGTAATGCCACCGATCATTTGTTCCACTATTCCGGCGGAACGTATCACGGATGTCCCTACAGAAAACGTCATCATGGAATTGTCTTGAATTGACGGTTCAGCGTAAAGGGCGCGGTCGTCGGTCGAAGCAATAATCGATACCGACGAACGATGAAGCCGGCCGAATTTTTCATCGAATTTTAAGATCGAATCACGAGGCGAAGGCGGCATATGAATATGCTAAAATACTTGTTTGCTTTATTTTACGACAACTCAGAACGATTCGCTGAAGGGAACGAAATAGAATGCCTCATAATTTATTCGAAACAAGGAAAACTTTTAAGGCCGGCGACGGCTCGGAAGGCACATTTTATTCGCTGCCGCAATTGAAAGCCGCAGGTGTTGGCGACGTTTCGCGGCTGCCGATCTCGATCCGGATAGTACTTGAATCGATACTCAGAAACTTTGACGACGGCAAGCGGATCGGCGAACAACATGTCCGGGCCCTCGCGAACTGGCCTGCGAACGGAGAACGTACCGAAGAGATCCCGTTCGTCGTTTCGCGTGTCGTGCTGCAGGACTTTACCGGAGTTCCGCTACTCGTAGATCTCGCAGCAATGCGGTCCGCCGTAAGCCGAATGGGCAAAGATGCCGGAATAGTCGAACCTCTTGTTCCGGTTGATCTTGTCATTGATCATTCGGTGCAGGTTGACTATGCCGGGAGCGAGTCAGCTTATCGGCGAAACATGGAAATGGAGTTTCACCGAAACAATCAGCGTTACCGCTTTTTGAAGTGGGGAACCCAGGCATTTGGAGGTTTCAGCGTGATTCCGCCGGGTATCGGGATCGTCCACCAGGTAAACCTCGAATATCTTGCGAAGGGCGTTTTCGAAAGAGACGGCGTTTATTTTCCGGACACGCTCGTCGGAACCGATTCTCACACCACGATGATAAACGGACTCGGGATCGTGGGTTGGGGCGTAGGCGGTATCGAAGCCGAAGCCGGAATGCTCGGCCAGCCAGTTTACTTTCTAACTCCGGACGTTGTCGGCGTGAATCTTTCCAATGAGCTGCCGCAGGGTGCGACAGCCACCGACCTTGTACTGCGAATAACCGAAATGCTGAGGAAGGCGGGTGTAGTTGGAAAATTCGTTGAGTTTTTTGGCGAAGGAGCTTCGGCGTTGAACGTGACCGATCGGGCAACGATCGCAAATATGGCGCCCGAATACGGGGCGACGATGGGATACTTCGGCATCGACGAAAAGTCCCTGGAATACTTTTCTAACACTGGCCGAAGCGTCGAACATGTGGAGACAATTCGAAATTACTACCTAGCGCAGGAGATGTTTGGAATTCCGAAGGAAGGCGAAGTTGAATTTTCAATGACATTGGATCTTGACCTTCATACGGTGAACCCATCGGTTGCGGGGCCAAAACGGCCTCAGGACAGGATCGCTCTATCAAGGTTGGACGATCGATTTATCGAACTCTTCACCAAATCCGTCACGGATGGGGGTTACGGTAAGACCGCTGCCGATCTGGAAAAGCGATACGCAGTGACGATGGGAATTTCAGCCGGGCCCGTGGCCGAAGGCGGCGGAGAACAAACGCAGTTATCGGCGCCGGAATCAATACACGATACGGTTTCACCAATAAACACGAATGTCACGACGGAAATCGAAATGATGAACAACCGTCCGACACCTAATCGTGTTGAACGCAATGGCGAACAAATAGAGCCAGTGGCGACGTCGATCGGAAACGGTGATGTTCTAATCGCGGCAATCACGTCGTGTACAAACACATCGAATCCATCCGTAATGATTGCGGCCGGAATAATCGCAAAAAAGGCTGTCGAACGAGGCCTGAAAGTGCCTGAATATGTAAAGACCTCATTCGCTCCGGGTTCGCGCGTCGTAACTGAGTATCTCCAGCGGGCGGGCCTTCAGGAATATCTCGATACTTTGGGTTTCAACCTGGTTGGATACGGGTGCACGACATGCATCGGAAACTCCGGGCCGTTGGACGATGCCATCGAAGAACAGATCGTTGGAAACGATATTATTGCCGCCTCGGTACTCTCCGGTAACCGCAATTTTGAGGCGCGTGTTCATCAAAACATAAAAGCAAATTTCCTGATGTCACCGCCGCTGGTTGTTGCGTATGCGCTCGCCGGAACTGTCGTGAAAGACGTCTATCTTCATCCACTTGGTAATGATCGGGATGGAAAACCCGTCTTTCTCAAAGACATT
>JBJMGN010000378.1:0-9091 GCA_045807885.1 Pyrinomonadaceae bacterium
ATCAAGATATTTTCTATCGTCCGTGATCTTGTAGACCAGCGCGGCCTCGGCGATACCGATGCCCACCTCATTCTGAACACGACGTTCCTCGGCGGGCGGCCTTGGTGGTTCGACAGTCAGGGCACGCACTCGCGAAAGCGCAGTCTGCCAAAGCTGTTTCTGCGTGAGCGTTTTTCGCTTTAGTTGATCTATTTCCGCCTGCGTCAGGAACACACGGGGATGAACGCCGACCAATTCAGGACGCAGTGTTGAGGGCTTTGACTTGGCGATCGCGACGAGCGGATGTTCGCCCTTCAGCTTTTGCGACGCTTCGCGCTCAGCTTTAAGTTCCTGGCTGTCCTGCGAGATGCCCGCAAGGGCAAAGATCGAAATTAGCAGAGCGAGTGCGCCCAAGTTCTTTGACATATTAAAAAGAGATGCCCCGTTCGTAACTCGGTATTTAATCCATCAACAGCCCGCCGTTGATCTCGATCGTTTCGCCGCAAAGGTAGCTCGCAGCGTCGGACGCCAGGAATGCGATCACGCTTGCAACCTCTTCGGGACGCCCCTCGCGGCCCATTGGGATTGCCTTTCGCAGATTGTCCATTACTTCGGGCGTGGTAAATGTCTCGTGATAAGGCGTGTCGATAACGCCGGGCGAAACGGCATTCACTCTGATGCCTTGCGTCGCAAATTCCTTTGCCATGCCTTTGGTCATCGTCAAAATTGCGGCTTTTGCTGAAGAATAGTGGATCGAGCCAAGAGCTCCGCCGTTGCGCCCGGCGATGGACGTAACGTTAATGATCACGCCGGAACCCTTCTCGAGCATTTTCGGAATAACGGCCTGTGCCGCAAAAAAGGCACTTTTTGCATTTAGGTCGACGACCTCATCCCAACGCTGTTCGGTCATCTCGAGCGTCTTAAGGCGTTCGACCAGCGATCCGGCATTGTTGACGAGAATGTCGACCGGGCCGAGGCCACTCTCGACCTCACGGATCATTTGCTCGATCGCCGCATTATGCGTCACGTCTGCTTTGATCGCTAGGGCTTGACCGGAAATGGCTGCAACGGCCGCATCGGCACCGACCTTATTATTTTTGTAAGTGATCGCGACCGACGCACCACATCGCCCGAAATACTCGGCAGTGGCTCGCCCAATGCCGCTCGAGGCACCGGTCACGAGAACGACCTTGCCTTTGAAATCAAAAGGATTATGCATATTTGTTTAGTGAAACCTTCCTAATATTTCCTGCTAATGCGAAAAGAACCAACGTTCCTATCGGTGCCAGCAGTCCCGCCGTTATAAGAACAGGTGTGTATGAAAAATTGTCGACTATCCATCCCGTCGAGAAGATAAAGATCATCGAGCCAATACCCGCGCCGGTTCCGCCCAGGCCCGCGACGGAGCCGACCGCTTTGGTTGAATAAAAATCGCTCGGAAGCGTCTGCACGTTGTTGATCCAGACCTGAAAACCGAAAAGAACAATACCTATCAGCGCCAACGCGATCATCGCATCAGGCGTGAAAGCGGCAAAAATTCCTGCAGGCATCAAAAGTGCGGCAAACGCGATCACCGCTTTTCGAGCTGCGTTTATCGTCCATCCGCGGCCGATCAAGTACCCAGACAGCCAGCCTCCGAAGAGGCTTCCGGCGTCTGCGGCGACATACGGCACCCACGCGAACAAACCGATCTGCTTGAGATCGAAACCGTGAACCTGATGCAAAAAAAGCGGTAGCCATGTTATGTAAAGCCACCAGATCGGATCGACCAGAAACCTCGCCAGCACGATCGACCATGTTTGCCGAAACTTTAACAGCTCGAACCATCCGGGTGCTTTATCGACATCGGGAACGGGCCCGTGCACGCCCACTTCGCCCGGCGCGATTGCTTCGTCGTTTTTAATCAGCGACAGTTCCTCGCTCGTCAGCCATTTATGCCGCTCGGGCGTATCGTAAACCAGCCACCAAACGATCAGCCACAAAAATCCGAGCATGCCGGTCGCGACAAATGTGTAGCCCCATTTCTCCTCGCCAAAATACGATGTTAGGCCAACGATCACTGGCGGAGCGATAATCGAACCTATCGCCGCACCGCTGTTGAAGATGGCCATACCAAAGGCACGCTGTCGCGCCGGAAACCACTCTGCAACTGTCTTTGCCGCTCCGGGCCAGTTGCCGGCCTCGCCAAGTCCAAGCGCGAACCGGCACGCGCTCAGGCTTCTGATCCCCGATGCGAATGCCGTCGCCATCGCGGCTATTGACCAAACAATTATCGATACCGTAAATCCTTTTTTAATACCAACACGATCGTAGAGCTTGCCCGACAGCGCCTGGCTGATCGTATATGCAAAAAGGAACCACGTTGCGATGCCCCCAAACTCAGTGTTCGAAAGGTTCAGTTCTTTTGTGATAATCGGAGCAAGGACCGAGATCGTGAGCCGATCGATATAATTGATCAGCGTCGCGAAAAATATCAGCCCGATGATGATCCATCGGAGTCCGTTTATCTTGAAACCGCTTTCGGCGATCGAGTGGTCGGTCACTGCCTCATTCATAACTAGCTGATCACGTAATTTATGTTAAGGTTAACAGAAATGTATAAAGATTCTGACGTTTGATAAGGTCTGCATTATCGCCTTTTGATACCCGACGATTCTCTCACGATCAATTCACAATCCAATATTCGTTCGCGTCTCGCTATCGAGGAAGCGCTTGTGATGCGTTCAAGTAGCATTTCAGCTGCAATTCGGCCCTCAGTCCGCATTGGCTGTCGGACCGTGGTCAATGACGGCGAGACTCGCGCGGCGAGGGGAATATCGTCAAACCCGACGATGGCGATATCCTCAGGAATTCTAAGCCCGGCGTCGCTGATCGCTCTAATGGCGCCGATCGCCGTAAAATCGTTTCTGGCAAAAACCGCAGTCGGCGGATCCGGAAGCGAAAGCAGTCGCTTCATCCCCTCGAATCCGATGTCCTCGGTCGAATATCCGGAAACGTCAGGCTGGTCATCGCCCCGGCCGGTTATTAGTCGTTCGTCCACCGGTATCGAATGATGTTCGAGAGCATTTAAATAACCCTGCAGACGCTTAAGGTGCGTACCGCTGCTCAAATTTGCACCGATAAAAGCTATCCGTTTATGTCCAAGATCGATCAAATGCCGCGTGGCTTCGAAGCCGCCGTTCAAATTATCCGGCGACACTAGATCTACATTTTTATGGTGAAAGTCCCGTCCGATCGTGACTATAGGAACGTTCGTTTCCACAAGGCCGCGAAGATACCTGTCACCTGCTTGATTCGAACGTGTCGCGACAATGATACCGTCGACATTGTGAGCTGCAAGGGATTCAAAGGCGGCGATGTCTTCCTTTTCGCTGTATTCGCTTATGCAGATAAATAGGTTGAATCCTTGATTCGAAAGTGTTTCACGAACCGAGCGGGCTAGTTCAGTCGAATACGGATTGGAAATGTCGCCCAGAACAAGTCCGACGGTTTCGGTAAATCGCCTCTTCAAGCTCCGGGCCAGGCCGTTGGGCCGATAATTCAGGTCCTTAACGGCCTTTAGTACCTTTTTCCGGGTGTCCTCGCTGACATAACCTTCGCCGCTGACTACGCGAGAGACGGTCATAGCAGCAACGCCCACCGCTTCAGCAATGTCGTTCAGAGTTGATGGCCGCTTCCTTGCCCTTCTCTTTTCTTGTTCACTAATACTCATCACGAATATATGTTAACGTTAACTTTATATCATGGATTCCGTCTTAACGGCAAGGTAGTTAAAGGTCAAATGCAGGATGCATGGTTCAGCAGTCCGCAGTTCGCCCGTCGGAAGATTATGGATAGGAATTACCCCTGCGTTTGAATTTCGTTTATGCTCCACGCTTGATTGTGTGTTCGTATGGATTCCGCGTTAGAATCATCCCGTCTTGATCCCAAAAATCTTCAGGAGCGTCGAAAATGAAAAGTGGTCGGATAGTTTTGTTTGGAGCATTGGCATGTGCCGTGCTCTCGGTTTCTTTGTTTGGCCAGCCCCGGCCGACGCCGGATGCGGCCTTGATCGCGCGGCGCAACGCCATCGAGACCGAGCTTCAATCCATTGCCGCCGTTTATCGAAAAGTGATGGTGCCGATGCGCGACGGCAAGCTCATGCAAGCCGATATTTACCGACCGAAAGACAACAGTAAACAATATCCGATCATATTTTCGCGAACACCATATAACTTTAATTGGTGGGACGTGCAGCTCGGGGCACCGCGCGACATGACGACCATTCTCGACGCCGTTAAGCGCGGTTACGCCTACGTTGTTATGAACGAGCGGGGGCATTTTTTTTCCGAAGGAAACTACGACATTCTTGGACCGCCGACGACCGATGGTGAGGACGCGATCAAGGCGATGACGTCACAGCCCTGGTCTAACGGCAAGGTCGGGGCTATCGGTTGTTCATCGACCGCCGAATGGCAAATGGCTGTGGCTGCACGCAACGTGCCGGGCTTTACCACGATGATCGCACAAGGCTTTGGAGCCGGCGTCGGACGCGTAGCCCCGTACTATGAGCAAGGCAACTGGTATCGCGGTGGCGCGGTCCAGATGCTCTTTATCGCCTGGCTATATAGTCAGCAGAATCAGGTAAGGCCGATGTTTCCTGCAAACACTCCGCAGGAAGATCTGATCAGGGCTTCGAAGGCGTTCGATCTGGCCATACAGCTTCCTCCAGTCGATTGGTCAAAAGCGCTTCGCCATCTTCCGGTTAAGGACATTTACACGTCGCTTGACGGCCCTCATGGAATCTATGCGGACAAAATGCCAGTTCCAACTGGCGGGCAGATGATCCAGCGAACTCCCAATGATCCTGCTTGGTACAAAGGCGGACTTTTCCACGACAACATGAAGATCAACATACCTGGATTTTGGTTCATGTCCTGGTATGACGTCTCGGTCGGTCCCAATCTCGCGTTGTACAATCACGTCCGCAAAACCGCAAGGCCCGAAATCGCTGATAAACAGTACGCAGTGATCGCTCCGACGCTACATTGCAGCTATACACGTGCGACCGAGAACACGATCGTCGGAGAGCGAAGCATGGGCGACGCTCGACTTGATTACAGCAAGATGACTTACGACTGGTTCGATCATTTCCTCAAAGGCGAAAACAACGACGTGTTAAAACGGCCGAAAGTGCAGTACTTCACAATGGGCAGCAACAAGTGGCAATCGTCAGAATCGTGGCCGCCAACCGGAGCCGAACCAATGAAGTTCTATCTTTCGAGCGGCGGCAAAGCGAATACCAGGAATGGTGATGGCAAGCTTGAAGCAAGACCGCCGGCAAGGGACCTGCCTGATTCATTTACTTACGACCCGATGGATCCAGTGCCCTCTTTCGGCGGCAATGTGTGCTGCACCGGCAACGCCATACAAGGTGGTGCATGGGATCAAAGCAAAATGGAAGAGCGGAACGACATTCTCGTTTACAGCACGGATGTTTTGAAAGAAGGCTTTGAACTAAGTGGTCCTATCGATGTGACTCTTTACGTTTCCTCTGACGCGAAGGACACTGATTTTACCGTCAAGCTCATCGACGTTGACGAAAACGGAAAGGCGTGGAACCTGGACGAAACCATCCAACGAATGCGATATCGGGACGGTTACGACAAGCCGCTGGTTTGGATGGAAGCGGGCAAGATAACGCGCGTTAAATTCCAACCGATGACCACCAGCAACTATTTTGCTGCCGGACATCGTTTGCGAATCGAGATCTCAAGCAGCAACTTTCCGCGGTTCGATAGAAACCTGAATACAGGCGGCAACAACTATGACGAATCAAAAGGCGTCGTCGCCAAGAATGCTGTTCATCATTCGACTCAGTATCCGGCAGAAGTTGTGATCTCGGTCGTTAGGGGCAGGAGGCAATAGTTTTTTGGTAGTTGACCTTTTGGTTTCCGACTAAGCTGAGCGAGCAATCCCTTGTTCGTTCCCTTTTGAAAAACTTATTTACCCTGACTGCTTTTGATAGTGAAATCTACGGCCTTTGAGACGCTCCCGTGGATGCGGTACGTGTATGCGCCCTGCGAAAGACCGTCCAGGTTAATGTTCTTGCCGGTGGCGATGACATTTCCCGCCGGGTCGAGCAGTTCGAAGACGATCTGTTGGTTGCCCTGATTCTGATTGATCTGTGCGACCAGCGTCGAGCGGCGAATTTCTAACGGAATCGATACGGACGACTGCCCAACATTCAACGTTCCCGAATATCTTTCGTCGAACCGGCCGGTGGGCGCAGGAGCCGGTGTGGGCGTAGGCGTTACAACAGGAGTCGGCTCAGGCGTCGGTTCAGGTGTAGGCGTCGGTGTCGGGCTCGTCCCCGTGCCTCGGACATTGAAATCGGAACCGTTTGCTCGGTCGGCATTGAGAAGCAGGCCGCCCGTGATCGACGAGCCGATCAAAATCTGTGCCTCTGCGGACGTGTTGGTCGACGTCGTATTCAACACATTTGAGCCGACGGCGGCGTTAATCTTGTCCAGAGAAAGCCTAATCGTTATCACATTGCCATTTATCTCGCCGAAATCGACGGCGCCGATGGTCTCTTGATTTTGCGTTCCTGTTGCGAGCGTGGTGATCTTCCCGTATTCAAATGTAGTTGTGGTCTCGTCAACAGACGCGGTCACGAACACCTGCGTCGCACCAAAGGTCGAGGTCATTGTCCAACGCATGTTCGGCGTCGTCACGGAGGCGTCGGTGACGCTTAGGCGATAGACGATCTGGTTCGCCGCGGCGTCGTATTTGAAATAGGCTTCGCGAATGTCTTGTGCGGTGGTGCCGGTCTGGTCGTTTGCGGCGTCCACGATCTGGGGCGCGTTTGGATCGTCCGGCGGAAAAAGGTTCGTTGGATGATCGACTGCCGCGAGCGACATCGCCGTCCGGACCGCGTTATGCGCATCGACATACCCTGCCCCGACCACTCGTTGCTCGTACGGCATTGGATTCGCAGTCTGCCGCAATATCGTGACGACCTCGTCCGGCGTGAGCAGCGGATTTGCTTCCATCATCAGGGCTACAATTCCGCTTACCTGAGGCGTCGAGAAACTCGTGCCCTGCGACGTTGTGTAAAACGGCAGAAATGCCGGTGGGATTGTTGAAAGGTCGTTCGCACCGACGAAAACTGGAAGGGAACCCGCTACGTTCGTAACACCCGGAGCCTTCGACCTCGTGCTTTTAATATCAACGCCAGATCCGGTGATATCGGGTCGAAAATTCGGAGCAACCGAGGGATCTGCAGGCTGGCCGGCTGTATCGCTGCCCGTGCCATTGTCATTGCCGCGTGATGAGAATCCAGCGGGCGTTCCATAGCCTTGCTTTTCGGCGGCTGCGACCGAGATCACCCACGGAGCGACCGAATATGGATTGATCATGTCGGGAGCATCGCCGTCGTTTCCGGCCGCGAATACGACAGTGATATTGCGGTCATGCATCGTGCGTGTGGCTGTATTTATCGGGTCATTCGCGTCATAGGGCAGGTCTGCGAGCGTTGTCCCCCATGAATTATTGCAGACACGGATGTTGTATCTAAACTGGTTTACGAGCGAATAATCCATCGCCTGGACGATCGCGTACGTCGTTAAGCCGACGTCGTTCCCGGCCCGAATCCCGATCAATTTCGCACCCGGCGCCATTCCGGTATAGAGCCCGCCCGAGGCCGCTCCGGTTCCAGCCGCGACGCCGGCACCGAATGTTCCGTGGCCGCCTTCTACGTCCGAGATCGGTGCATTTTCAACGGGCACGATCGGCAGAAATCCGGCAGGCAGTTCGACCATTACATCCGCTGTGGCGAAATAAACGTTTTGAATGACATTTTGCCCGAGCTGCAGGTCGGGATGCGTCGCGTCGATTCCCGTATCAACGTACGCGATCCCGATATTACGGCCCGAAACCGGAAGGCCCTGATTTCGAGTTGTCACTTCCGTGTCGCGGATCATTTTTTCGATGCCCGTGATCGTGCGGCCTTCGAAATCGAGCAGCTTGAAGGTTCGGTTGGCGTATAAGGACCGTATACCAGCCTTTGTTTTCAATGAATTAAGCTGAACTTTATTGATGCTCGTGAGAACGATCGGAAGCTGGTTCAGGACTCTGCCGCCGCGTATCCCGATTGATTGCAGCATCAGAAAGTCGCTGTTTATAGGCTTGTGGTCGAAGGTGATTACCACGGGCGTAAGTCCAAGCGGCAGAGCATTTACCTTACTCGCCAATAGTCCATCGATCGATGGCGCCGCCATGAGCGCGAATGACGCCGCCATCAAGATGACCCCGAATCCCATCAGCCTTCCGAGCGTTCCCATTTTCCGTTCCTCCAAACCGCCTTTTGCGTAATTTGAGAGTACAAAACCGAGGTTGAACTATCCTTGAGGCAGACTTGAGAAACGGTCGGGCAGATCGATTTGCAATATTACGCTCTAATTTGATTGTCGTTTTCCCGAGTTTCAACATGCGTTGTACGGCTGGCGAGGAGAGTTTTTCCGCCGAGCACCTGCCGCGGCAACTAGGAAGCGAGAGGGTGTGTTCCGCAAGTATCTTTACCCCACGCCGGTCTGGTGATATAAATGAGCGGTTCTGATCGCATTTGATTCTGTCGAAACACTGACTCGATGACCCTACCTTCTGGAACGAAAATTGGACGTTACGAGATCGGGTCGCTGATCGGGCTGGGCGGGATGGGTGAGGTGTATCTGAGCGAGGATACGCAGCTTGGGCGGAAGGTTGCGGTCAAGATCCTGAACAGCGAATTGGCGGCAGACGCGACGGCGCGGAAGCGGCTTGTGCGCGAGGCGCGAGCGGCGGCGGCGTTGGACCATCCGAATATCTGTTCCATTCATGAGGTCGGGGAGGCGGATGGGCATCAATTCATCGTGATGCAGTTCGTCGAAGGCGAGACGCTCGATGCGATATTGAAGGACCGGCCGATGGAGATGAAAGAAGCCCTCAACATCGCAGTTCAGCTGGCCGACGCACTTACGGAGGCTCATTCGCGCGGGATCATTCACCGCGACATCAAGCCGGCGAATGTGATGCTCACCAAGCGCGGCGAAGCGAAGATGATGGACTTCGGCCTCGCGAAGATTCTTTCGGA
>JBJMGN010000379.1:0-4487 GCA_045807885.1 Pyrinomonadaceae bacterium
GCTCCGGGCGTTTCTGAATTCGCTCGAGTTCTCGCCAGAGCGGCTCGAGGAGATCGAGGCGCGTCTTGCCGAGATATCCCAGCTCTCGCGAAAATATGGCGGCTCGGTCGAAACTGCGATCGAACACCTTGAAAATGCGCGAAAGCGTCTGGAAAACATCGAGTTTTCGGAACTTCGCGAAAACGAATTGAAGCACGAACTGGACGCAAGGCGATCGGCGTATTTATTAGCGGCACGCTCGCTAAGCGAAATTCGTGCAAAGGCGGCCAAAAAATTTGCGAAGGAGGTCGAAAAAAATCTCCAGCCGCTTGCACTCGAAAAGGCGATATTCGAGGCCCATGTGGAAACGCCCGCGGAGCCCGCTGATGATCAGCTATCTGCGAACGGCGTCGATCGCGTTGAATTTTATTTTTCGGCGAATCTCGGCGAATCTCCTAAACCCCTTGCTCGGGTCGCGTCGGGCGGCGAAGCGTCGCGATTAATGTTGATCCTGAAAACAACTGCTCGGCCTACGACACCAAAAACTGCTGTTTTCGATGAGATCGATGCGGGCATCGGCGGCCGCGTTTCCGAGGCAGTCGGAGCAAAACTAAAACAGCTCTCAGCGGATCAGCAGGTGCTGTGCGTAACGCATCAACCGCAGGTAGCATCGCAAGCCGATCATCATTTCGTTGTCGAAAAAGAATTCAAAGGTGGCAAAACCCTTGTTTCGATCCGCGAACTCGGTTCGGCGGAGCGGGTCGAGGAGATCGCTCGGATGCTCGCTGGCGAAAAGATCACCGATGCCGCACGCGAAAACGCTCGTGCAATGCTTGCCGTCGCAAATTAATGGAAACACCTATCTTAGCGAAAGTTGTACGCGGTGAGACGACCGAATCCCTACATCGCGGTCATTTGATCGTGCTTGACGGCGACGGAGAGCGGTTGATTACCATCGGCGACCCTCAGACGATCACATATTTCCGGTCGGCGTGTAAGCCCTTTCAAGCGTTGCCTTTTATAACAAGCGGGGCGGCGGAAGAGTTTGGTTTTACCGAAGATGAGATTGCACTCGCATGCGCATCGCATTCTGGCGAACCGATCCATGTCGAGATCGTGGCACGAATGCTTGAAAAGATTGGCCTGGACGAAAGCGATCTTCAATGCGGCGCCCACCTTCCTTTCAACGAAAAAGAATCGGAGAGATTGCTTCGATCGAACGCCGAGATCACGCAGCTTCATAACAACTGTTCGGGCAAACACGCGGCAATGCTCGCCTTTGCGACGAGGATCAATGCCGATACAGACCGATATCTTTTGCAGCGAAGTCCCGTCCAGCAGGCGATCCTGAAAACGATCTCGATCTTTTGCGAAGTTCCGAAAGACGGAATCGTCATCGGTATAGATGGCTGTTGTGCTCCGAATTTCGCGATGCCCCTTATGGCAATGGCACGCGGATTCTTAAATCTTGTCGCACCGCAAGAAGACTTTGCCGACGCGGTCGTGCGATCAGCCGCCGCAAAGATCGTTTCGGCGATGTTGAAATATCCAGAACTCATCGGTGGCTCCGAGCGGCTGGACACGATGCTGATGAAGGCCGCACCCGGCAAGTTAATTTCAAAGGTCGGTGCCGACGGCGTTTGGTTGTGCGGTATATTGCCCTGCGAGAAATATCCGAAAGGCCTCGCAATCGCCATCAAGATCGAGGACGGCGACGACAAGCGAGCGAGGCCAGTCGTTGCCGTTGAAGTGCTCAAAAAGCTCGGTGTTCTTTTGCCTGATGAACTAGCCGAACTTTCGCCGATGCCGATCAAAAATCGTCGCGGTGATGTCGTCGGCAGGGTCGAACCGTGGCTTTACGAACGCGCTTGATATCCAGTACAGCCTGCTGCTCGCAAAAATAAATTGAGCCAATAAAAAAGGTTAGGGAAACTAAGGTACCCGCTAACCTTTTTTTCCCGGCACCGGCCGGATGATCTCGCCAATTAGAAAACAGGATAATACGAGATAGTTTGTTCCGGCTTTAGTTCGCAAAGCAGACTTCGCCTGTGATCTCAGCTTGGAAACCACCGACAGCATTGGTGACCTTCGCGTTGAGATAAAGCACACCCGTCGCGTTGGCAAAAATTCCCTCGCTGGTGTTCGGGTCGATCCGGGCGACCGCTGTGGACAATCCGTTCGCTGTGTCAAAAAGCGATACGTTGTGCGTCCGCAGGATCCCTTCATTAGTTGTCAAGGTCAGGTTGTCAGTGAAGGTGAATGTAAAAGGGTCACCTGTAGGAATGAAGCCGGTCATCAAGACGACCTGGCTCGAGCCATTGAGCTTACCTCCCTGAGTGATCGTGCCACTGGCTCCGCTGCCATCAGGATTAAGGGCGCCGTTCTCGATCCCCTTCACTTTTTGGCAGCCACTTACTGCCAAAACTGTACTCGATGCGGTGAATACAACAACCGACAACGCGAACAACGTAAATGTGACCAACTTTATATTTTTGAAGTTCATGATATTTCTCCTTTTGAAAATTAGTTAAATTGGGTCTTCAATCATTAACGCGACGTCTTCTGTCCAAAACCACCATCATGTTGAATAAAATTAGTCAGTCTTTTGGTGTTATAATTCGGACGCCATAAACGTCGCCGTCAAACGGAATGGCGATGAATATGCCTGCCCACACCGCAACCCAAATTCCACTTACACAGTTGCTTGCGGATTGGTGCAACGGAGACGAATCCGTGCCGGAAAAGCTTTTTCCGCTCGTATATCAGGAACTAAAACGCATCGCGCGCCGTCATATGCGGAATGAGTCGCCTGGGCATACCCTGCAAACCACAGCGCTCGTCAATGAGGCCTATTTGCGGCTTGTGGACCAGAAACGTGTCAGCTGGCAAAATCGCGCACATTTTTATGCGATTGCCGCTCAGACGATGCGTCGAATCCTGGTCGATCACGCCCGGAGCCACGCTCGATTGAAACGCGGCGGAGACGCTTCAAGAGTTTCCCTAGATGAGGCCGCTGCGATCTCGCTCGGAGAATCGGCGGATTTACTGGCGCTCGATGGAGCCTTGGAGGAGCTTGCCAGGATCGATAAGCGACGCAGTCAGGTAGTGGAGCTGCGTTTTTTTGGTGGCCTCAGCAATGCAGAGATCGCCGAAGTACTAAAGATCGCGCCTAATACGGTCATGCGCGATTGGAATTTAGCCCGCGCGTGGCTCTACCACGAAATGTCCGGGCCGGGATCGATCAGTAATGGAAAATGAGCCCTGGAAAGCGGTCAGCGAGCTTTTCCAGTCTGCATTTAAGCTTGAACCGCACGAACGCACGCTGTATTTAAAAAATGCGTGCGGAGACAATGATGCTCTTCATCGTCAGGTCAAATCCCTGCTCGATGCTTATGGAAATGCCGAGGGCGTCGGGTTTATCAATGTACATGCCGTCGAGCGCGCCGCGCGCCTTCTGATTGACGAGGAAACGTTAACGGGCGAGGTCATCGGTCACTATAAGATCGTAAAACGGCTCGGGGCTGGTGGCATGGGCGAGGTTTATCTGGGCGATGACCCGACGTTAAAACGCCCGGTTGCGATCAAGGTTCTACTAGCCGAAACGGCGCAGGATAAAGATCGTATTCGACGCTTCGTCCAGGAGGCGAGAGCCGCTTCCGCCCTTAATCATCCCAACATTCTCACGGTTTATCAGGTCGGCGATTACAAGAAGTCGCGATTCATCGCAACCGAGTTTATCAAGGGCGAAACGCTGCGTGACAAACTTGCAGACGGAGCGCTCGCGTTGCCGGTCGTGCTCGACATCGCTGCTCAGATAGCGGCCGCGCTCGAAGCGGCGCATAACGCTGGGATCGTTCACCGCGATATCAAGCCTGAAAATGTCATGGTGCGCGATGACGGTCTCGTAAAGGTTCTCGACTTTGGTCTCGCGAAGTTGTCGGGGCCAGGCAGCGAAGCAGACGAGGTTCACGCGGTCGGGCCTGAATCCGAAACGCTGGACCATTTCCAAACAAAGGCGGGCACCATCATGGGCACGGCCGCCTATATGTCGCCGGAGCAGGCTCGCGGATTGCCCGTCGACACGCGCACCGACATATGGAGCGTCGCCGTCCTGATCTTTGAGATGGTCACGGGGCAACAGCCGTTCGGGGGTGACACCACGAGTGACACGATCGCGGCAATCCTGAAAAATGAACCCGCTCCCCGTCCCGACATTCCGGATGAGTTGGACAAAATTATCGCTAAGGCCCTGAAGAAAAACGCCGATGAGCGTTATCAACTGGTTAAAGATCTGTTGACCGACCTTCGTGAATTAAAACAGGACCTGGAATTCGCCGACAAACTCGAAAGAAGCCGTTCGTCCTCTGAAGCCGTGCCGAAGTCAGGATCCATAACCAAGATCCGGTCTGCGATAACCGTTTCGAGTGCTGAATATATAGCTCGCGAAATCAAGAACCACAAAGTTGCCGCTGCAGGCGCTGCTCTTATTGTCGGCTTCGCACTTTCAT
>JBJMGN010000380.1:0-2853 GCA_045807885.1 Pyrinomonadaceae bacterium
GGCACGTCCATAGCTGCCGCCATGTGAGCGATGCCGCTGTCGTTGCCGACGAACAACTTCGCTTTTGAAAGCAATGCGGTCGTTTCGGGGAGGTTGATCTTTTCGGAGATCCAAAATGGGACCGTGCAGAGCGACTTTAGCTGTTCGAGTTGTGCGCGCTCGTCTCGGGAGCCGACGGCGATGCTTTGTATATTTTCCGCGGAAAGCTTCGCTATCACCTGGGCAAACTTTTCTTCCGCCCAGCGTTTTGAATCGAACGCTGCCAGCGGATGAATGACCGCGAATGGACGCGAGGTATCAAAGCCGATCGCGTGCAGTTTTTCGTTTAGCGAGACGGACGCGCCTGCGGCCACAACGAGGTGGCTGCGAGGGCGGTCTTCGACCGGGACGCCCACGCTTCCGAGGAGCGCAAGCTGCTGTTCGGCCGAATGAGTTTTCTCTCTGCCCCAAAAATCGGCCGATGAAGAAAGCAGGTCGGTATAAAGAAACGAATAGCGATATTCGGCATATCCGACACGATATCTCGCTCCGGTCGCAAAGGTCAGGAATGTCGAGGTCGAGCCGCCGTGCAGATTGAATACGACATCGTATTTGCGGCGCCGGATCTCGAACGCCGCACGAATACGGTCCGAAAAGCTCTGGCCGATGGTTACAACGTTATCGACGGCGTCGAAGCCATCCAGAACTGGCGCGACCCAATCTTCAAGCAGGATATCGACCCGAGCATTTGGGAGAAATCTTTTGAGAGCAATTACCGAAGGAGTAGCCAAAACGGTGTCGCCGATAGAACGAAGCCGAACAACAAGGACGCGTTTTACGGCAGGCCAATCGATTTGGCTTTGGTTTTTAGTTTTTGGGCTGTGATCTTTGCGGCCGCTGGCGTTCATCTATACATGCATAGACTAAACTGGCCGCAGGTCGCTGACAACTGACCACTATTTTTCAACCGTGGCTTCCTCGATGATCATCACAGGAATGTCGTCTTTGATAGCGTAAACAAGTGTGCACTCTGCATTAACGCATTTGAGCGCGCTGCCGTCGGGCTTTAGCTCGACCTCTGACTTACACTTCGGGCAACGGAGGATCTCGAGAAGTTCTGGATTTAATGCCATAGGAATAAAGTAAAAAGTAAAAAGCAAAAAGGCAAAATGAAAAAAGGAAAAGGCAAAATCGGGAACTGAGAATTCACCGACCTTGCCTTTTTACTTTTGCCTTTTAACTTATGCCGCTTCGGTTTTTGTTCCGCAGTCGGGGCAGAATTTTGCGCCGGGCTGCAGCTCAGCTTGGCAGTTGGCGCATTTTTGCTTTTCCTGCGAAGACCCGCATTCCGAGCAGAACTTGGCCCCTTCGCGAAGCTCGGCACCGCACTTTACGCACGGCACCTTTGCGACTTCCATCTTGCCGCCGCAGTCCGCACAGAACTTCGCACCAAAAGCGTTTACCTTGCCGCAAGCCGGGCAAGTAGCGCTCGCCGCTGGGGCTCCGCCCGCCGGTTGTCCCTGCTGCTGACCGGTTCCAAAGGCGTTTGCCATCTGGCCGCCCACCGCAAAACCTGCGCCTAGACCTGCACCTAAACCAGCGCCGCCACCTTCATTTTGTGCCGCGTCACGAAGTGCATCTGCCGCCTGAAACTGCATGTATTTCTGAGCGTCGCCGAGCGCGCCCATCGAAGCGCGTTTGTCCATTGCGGCCTCGACCTCGGGCGGGAGGCTGACGTTCTCGACATAGAACTTCGTAACCTCGAGCCCATAACCCTTGAAATCTTCGTTGATCTTGCCGCGGATCTGCTCGCCGATCTCTTTGTACTGAGCCGCGAGATCGAGGGCGGGAATCTTTAATTCACCGAGCGCGTCCGAAAACTCCGTTACGATCGCTCGTTTGAGCTGGCCGTCGATATCTTCGGTTTGGAATTGAGCATTCGTTCCCGCAATCTGCTTGATGAATTCACTCGGGTCGGCAACACGCAAACTATATGCGCCGAAGGAGCGAAGCCGCACGATCCCAAAATCCGCATCGCGAAGCATGATGGGATTTGACGTGCCCCATTTCATGTCAGTGAACTGTTTCGTGTTCACGAAATAAACTTCAGATTTGATCGGCGAATTAAAGCCGTGCTTCCACGCTCCGAGTTTTGACAAGATCGGTGTGTTTCCGCCGTCGATGGCGTATCGGCCGGGTGTGAACACATCCGCGACCTGGCCCTCGAAAACGAATACCGCGGCCTGCGATTCGCGAACGATCAACTGTGCGCCGTTCTTTATCTCCTGCCCGGCGACGGGAAAGCGGTACAAAAGTGTATTTTGCGACGGATCGAGCCATTCGATGACCTCGATAAACTGGTTCATCGCCGCTTCTTTGACCTTGTCAATTATGCTCATTATGAAAAGTCTCCTTATCCAATCTTAACGAAAAATATGACATAAAGTTCGGTCTAATGGAAGCATTACGCCAGAAGCAGGCAAGCGGCGGCTTGAATGATCTAGCGGCTTTTGCCGGGGCCCGGTTTTGCAGATCTTACATGGCGGCTCAAGGCTGCACAGGCCAGTACTGCCATAATCCCGCCCAACAGATCGATACCAACATCCACGATCGATGAAGTGCGCGAGGGGTCGAAGCTCTGATTTATTTCATCAGCTGCAGCAACCATTAAAACCAACGCGATAGCAGAGGTGTAACGAAATCGGATAAAGCCGGCGAATACGCGAAAGGCGAGAAAGCCAAGAACGGCGTATTCGGCAAGGTGAGCGAATTTTCGAATTATCCCGTGAACCGCGGTAAGCGTCTCAGGGGAAGCGGCTGGAAACAGAAACTCCAGAAGCGGCCGGATGAAACGCGAGGTTTCATTCATCGAAC
>JBJMGN010000381.1:0-3832 GCA_045807885.1 Pyrinomonadaceae bacterium
CGTTTCTTAACGATTCGCGGATAAAGTCCGATACTTGAATTATTAAGGAAGTAGCGACCGTTTGCGCATGCAATGTCGATCCGGGTTGTTTCACCTTCAGCGATCACCCTTATCGCCTCAGGGACGCTCTGCGGAATGCCAAGGTCCTTTGAAAAATTATTCAGGGTTCCCATGGGAATTACACCGAGCTTTTTCCCGCCCCGGTAAGCTTCGGTCGCTACGCCGCTTATAGTTCCGTCACCACCTGCGGCCGCGATCGTATCAGCGTCAGTTTTCGCGGCATCGTTCGCCATTTTCAAGACCTCGTTACCGTTCTTGCCGAAGTGAAAGCGAACTTCGAGGTCGTAATTCGCAAACTCGTTCCGAAGCATTTGTTTCATTTCTTCAGTCGCGCCTATCCCGGAAGACGAATTGACGACCACCTCTATCACTCGCGGCATCCATTAATTATCTCAAATAGACTTCTGGTTTTGTGAATGCATCGGTCTTTTTGTCGCGGCATTATCGCTTTTTACGACTGTAAAATGGTTAACGCAAAACGGAATCTTTTTTTACGACTTACTTGTGTCGTTGATGTAAAATGAAACACCATTTCGATAATTCTCAACTGAAACCCTCAATCACCGAAAGGAGAATAGATTTATGCCTAGATTGTCCTTAATGCTGATCGCGGCCATCGCTGCTGCGTCGTTTTTCACCCAGCCGTCGGTAGGCCAGTTCACGAATCCAAAGATCAGAGTGCCGAAGGTTCCCACTAAGGATGCTCCTGCGACTCCAAACAAACCGGATCAGGTAGGCACGGCTTCAAGTTCGTCTTCACAGGCTTCGAACGGCACCGTGCGCGGAATACCAATCCCCGGATCGAAAATAACCTTTTCCAATAATCCGGACGGCTCCAATCCGAAGACTAGCTTCACTTCTTCAGAGTACATTTACGGCCGGCTGGATCTGGGCGGAAGGACTATGTATGACGCCTTCGGTTTTAAGGCATTGGGCGATGCGAAGTTCTATTACATCAATTACGACATCCAGATCGTGAAACCGGGTGAGAAAGTGTGGGACGGTGCCTGGAGTGGAAAAAACTACACGATGGTGACAAAGGAGGACGCGCAGAAAACCTATTGGAATTTTGACGTGCTGCCCGACCCCTCAAAGATCACGACCGTCGGTAGTGCGATAGCGGATGAGCTGCAATATTACAACGGCGGCCACAGTCTTTATTCAAAATGGTATAACGCTGATTCCGCAAGAAGTGCGTTTCCCCAGAGCGGGAACTATACCATCGACATAACGTTGCACGGCGATGTGTTCGACGACTGGGGGAAACCTACAGGTGGAAGGGAGACGGCTCCGACTGCATCGGCCGCGTTCGCCTTTCAATTCAGCGGCTCGGACGGACAGAGGCTGGTCGCGAATTCGGAGAAAGCCAAAGAAAGCTTTGAGGCGGCCAAGAACCGTAAGGAGATGCTTCACACCATGCCCGACTGGTGGGCAAAGGCCTGGACGCCTACCGATCCAAAACTGGCACCGGCGCGGCTCGTCCCTATGATCAAGGGCTTCATAAGCCAGTGGAATCTGACCTACACGAAACACATGATCGTGCAGTTCACCGGCCCACTTTGGGTGATCGAGAAGAATAGCGTGGGGATCCCGGAATATCGAATGGCGAAGCCGTATATCTACATCATGTACAAAGAGCCGAAAGACAATTCGTGTCAAGTCGGCGCTCTGTACATGCGGGAAAATTACGCCGGTGGCGGGACCTACGGCGAGCCGTATCTGGGCGGGATCCGCGACGTCCAGTACATTGACTGCGCCGCGGTCAAGTAACAGTCCTTACGACATATTACAAGAGAGACCGTGAAGTTTAATGCTTTGCGGTCTTTGTTTTAAGAAACTCCTATCGTAGATAATCTTCGAGTTTCGTAGAGGCGTCGGTCTTTTCGTCGCGGTATTTGACGATGATTGGGCAATAAATGGAAAGGCCGTTTTCCTTACCAAATCCGGACGAAACAGCCCGCGACCCCTGCACGACCACAGCTCCGGCGGGAATTTCCAGTGAAGCTCCATCTTCGGATTTGATGATTCGTTGGTTCGGTAAATCGAAAACAGGGGTGGCACGCGTCAGGATTACCCCGCTTGCCAGCACGGCACGGTCACGGACTACGGTTCCTTCGTAAACGCCAGTGTTACCGCCAACGAGAACGTCGTCTTCTATGATCACAGGAGTGGCATTCACCGGTTCGAGCACGCCACCGATCTGCGCGGCCGCAGAAAGATGCACGCGCTTGCCGATCTGTGCACACGAACCTACCAACGCATGTGAATCTATCATCGTGCCTTCATCAACATAGGCACCGACGTTCACATAGCAAGGGGGCATAAGCACGACGTTTCCGGCGATGTATGAACCATCTCGGATCGTGGAACCGCCCGGAACAATACGGATCTTGTCTTCGAGCGTCGTTGGACGGAGTGGATAGGTTTCCTTGTCAAAAAATCGAAAAGTTTCGGTCGATTTTGAGATCTCGACCATTTTGCCCATTTTGAAGCCGAGCAAGATGCCTTGCTTCACCCACGCATTTGCATGCCAGTTTCCGCCCGCATCTTTTTCTGCAGAACGGATCTTACCGCGCCGCAACGCCGCCTTGAATTCCTCAAAGACGGCACGGTCATCAACGTCGAATTCCGACTTTGCCGACAGTTCTTTTATTGATTGCTCCAGGTTCACGTGATTGTTGATTTCAGTCGTGCGCCATAACTGCACGTGCTATCAGCCCCAGACCGCCTGCGAAAAGCACCAGCATCACGATCGTGTTGAAAAGACTAGTGGGCTCAAAATAGATCTGCAGGTTCATCAAGATGCCGGATGCGATGATGATCGCGCTTGCAGCGATCAATATCCAGCCGATGATCGACTTGCCGTTGAAGAATACGAATGCGATGCCGAAGATCAACGGCACGAGCGACAGTCCAAATGAGTTATAGCCGCCCCAATTCCAAAAGCCGCTTGTGACAACAACACGACTTATCAGCATGTACCCGCCGGCGATCGCCATGGCGAGGCCGATGAAAAACTCGATCAAGCCGCCTGATGTGCCGCCGGGCCGTTTGAGATCATCGAATTCCATAGCAGTTCACCTTTCTATTTAAGCCCGAGTCCTCTCCATCGCAATTTCCGATTCCGAAAACCCCATTTTCTTCCAAAAGTTCTCGCTGCCGCGGCCGGCACGGAGCACCCAAGTGATATTTGGGTCATCGCCCATCACGCGATTAACCACTTCGCGGCCGATGCCCTGGGCGCGTTTATCTTCCGCAACGGCAACCGTTCCTATATATCCGTTCGATACATCGTCGCACAACGCCCGAGCAAAACCGACTACACGCGTCCCATCGAAGGCAACGACGGTCCTGCTGGCGTTCTCGATCATCAGGCGAAAGCGTCCCACATCTTCGACGCGTTTCTCCCAGCCATTTTGGGCCAAGAAAGCGCGGATCGCTTCGAGGTCGCTGCTTTCCGGGCTTCGATATTCGATCATTTCAACTTCAATGCGCCGGACTGAACATTTCCGTCCAGCACTTTTACAACATCTTCGAACGTCACCGTTCCGTAATAGAATTTTCCGGCGGCAAGGTTCTCGGCTTTTACCGCCATGTAAATGTCGTAATAGCTCCGTTTTCCGTCGACGAAACTCATCGCTGCCATCGACATATGCGAATGAAGAGCGGTCTGCGTATTACGTCTCTTGGAGAAATATTCCTCCAAGGTTGGGGCGTTCACCGGCACCTTTTTAGAAGCCGCCGTTTCTGCCGGTGACATTGTCCCGGCCGG
>JBJMGN010000382.1:0-6783 GCA_045807885.1 Pyrinomonadaceae bacterium
TCGTTCTCATGGTTTGCGGCGGTCTATTCCAGCTTGCCCGGTTTGCGCGAGGTGAATACTTCAGATGGCAGGTGCGCGGCTATTACCAGGAAATAGCGGACACCGTTCAGATGGTCCGGCGGCCCGAAAGCGTTTGTTTCAGTATCTATGTCGAGCTCGTCGTGCCGAGCGGCTGCTCGTTCTATTTTGATGATTTCGGGGAATATACGACAAATTGGACTCCTGCATTACGATCGCTTTTCGAAAATGAAGTAAGGGCGGGCCGATTTTCCGTGATCATCTGGAGCAACGATAATTTTCAGCAGGAGTTTCCGAACTATCAATTGGTCAGAATGGAACATCCGCTGCCGGAACGATTCTTTCCCGTTTATCTTTACGTATTGCGTCAGTAGATAGGGTCCGGTGAAAAACAGTTCGGGCACGACCCGAAATTAGGACCGGGCTTGCAATAGTTTGCTGTCTGCGATTCAGTGCCAGATGCCGGCATCAGTAAAACTGTCCTTCGCGTTTTACCGTGTCTACGAACTTACGCTCCTCATTAGTGCGAAACGAAATCGATGTCTGCCAGATCATCCATGCTCAGCGGTAGAGCACTCGCTTCACACGCGATAGGTCACAAGTTCAAATCTTGTAGACGGCACCAGTTTGATCAATAGAAAGAGGTGGTCAAATCCGCCTCTTTCGATATCACGTCCTTTTCTCCTTGCATTACCTAACTTCAAGTGTTCTTGGAACCGTAACCTTTACCAATTGTCCTTTGTCGTCTATTGCGGAAACCTGCCATTTTAGTTTTTGTCCGCCGAATCGTTTATTGAACCAAGACGGCGATTGATAACGTGTGACCGGAGCTGCCAAAAAAGCCGCGTACACGCGGACGTCCTTTTCGTTGAAAAACTCCAATTTATAGATCGACGTATCCGTCAGCGTCTGCCATTGAAATGCGGTAGATCGATTCCCTTCCAGAACGAATTCATCTTTCGGCAGAAATAGTGAATCTGTTTCCCAATTTAATGATTCGGGCCTGGAGGAAACGAAAAATTTAAAAACGGGCATTGGAAATCCGGCTGCGGCCCCGCTGTGCACTATCGAGCCGCCAACCCCGATGATCCGCAGATCGGAATCAGAATCCTTGTCGTCGCCGGCCTCGATCCGCAACAGCAAAAGATACTGGCCCTCCGCATCGATCGGCAAGCGGCCGTTTACCTCTAACGGAAGCGAGAATTTTCCGCCGGGCGGCAGGAAGTGATTGAACCGCGCGACCTGCAGAAATCGCTTTTGGCTGTTGCGGTCTTCTAACGGCAGCGAAGCCTCCGAGAGCAGATCGAAATCATTCGGCGGCTCTTCGCCCGGCCTGACAAGTTCCCAACGGCCCTTTAGCCTTCCCGTACCGTTGTACTGAATTTCAGCCGTGAGCTTTGCAAACCTCTCGTCCGCGCCGACGAAAAGTACGGGCTCAGTTGTGCCGTTCCTGATCTCGACATCGGTCAGGGCAAATGGCACGCGGGTACCGCCGCCCGACATTCGGCAGGTTACGTTCACATATTGATCAGGCAGTCCGGTGCTGGAAACGAAGCGGCGGACATAAAAAAATCCGGCGTCGCCGCCATTCAATGCGATCTGATATGCACGGCGTGTGACCGATGGTGGTATCGACATTATGTCGGTCAAGCCCTGATTGCCGCTTGATCGTGAAAGGTCATAGCGTGCCGGCAAAGTACCGTAGATCAGATCGGGGCGGCACTGAGCGCCTAAAGCCGGCGGAGGTGACGGGATGAGTTGGCCGCACCACATTCCTTCCGCGGCGACGTAACCCGCCGGGACCTGTCCGAACGTTAGAAAAACGACCGTCGCGTTTTGTGAATTAACATTTACCCCGGTCGGATTAACTTTAATGGCCTGAGCTTGCGCCGCCGCACATACACAGATCAAAACTAGAGCGTAAATTAAATATGTTTTCATTCCGTGTCTCCGTCGTGGCCCGTTTCGAATGCCGCGTCCTAAAAGATGTTGAACGTAATGCCCGCATTGAAGCCTTGTGACTTGGTGTAGCCGCGGATCACATTTATCCGATCGAATGTGTCGCCGTATCTGTTCGCGTAGCGAATGAAGAATTGGGCCTCCAATTTCTTGAATTTTTCCTTGCCGAAAACAAATTTGTAAGCCCACTGCACATCGAATTCAGCGTTTCGGTTTTTATTCAGGTACGCCGCATCACCAGCGACCGTCGTAGAAACGTTCGCGCTCAAGATCGAATTCTTTAGAAACGGCGTCTGCCATGTGACCTGGGTCCCGATACGAAAGGTGCTGTCGAGCCTCGGCTGTTCAAATGCTCGCTGAAGTTCGCGAGTAACTTCGAAACTTAAGCTGAGCGACTGCAAAAGGCTGGTGCCGACGGAAACGCCGTTCACAGAACTTTCAAAATCGGCAAGCTCGCGGCCTGTCTGCATGTTGTCCTGAAAAGAATGACTGTACCGATAACCAAAATTCAGTTTTTCGCTGAGTTGCCATTGCGCCGTGACCATGCGAGACCTGCTTAACTGATCGGGGATCTGCGACGGATTTGTGAAGAGCCCTCCGGTTGGAAATGCATAACCATACTGATGGGTCCGATCGTAAGAATACGAAAACCGCGGCAGCCAGATCCTGGGTTTAGCAGGCGTAAAAAATGAATTTAACGCGATGCCGAAAACAAAGTTGTTTCGTCTCGTTACAGATCTAAGTATCGAGGCGATCTTCGCCAGATTATCGTCACCACCGAGAGTGCTATACGCGAAATTCAGGTCACCGAGTGATGCGGAGACCTCAAACTGATTTTGTCGCCGGTCCGCCTGGCTCGACGCGGCCGTGCTTCGGAAAAGCGGCTCTATCTCTTCGTGCCGAAAGGTCCCAGAAACCTTTAATGCCCGATCATTCCAAACCTTTAGCCCATCAAGAAAATCAAAGGATACCTCGCCGTATCGCGCGTTTTTCGTGCTTGAAACAGCCGGCGTCAAAGTATTTCCCTGTTCTACCTGCGGGTCACTCGGATTATGAAAGCGGCTGCTGCTGAAGCCGGCCTCATAACGCATCCTGTGCTTGAGGGCGCTCCCGATCACGCGAAAACCTAGCCCGATATTATTTTCTGCATCATTCACTGCTTCCTGATTAAAGTCGGTAAGCGGAAGAAGCGAGCCGCGCATGCCTGTAACTTCAAGGCGCAATAGACCGGGTTCCTTGTCAAAAAATTCGCGTGCAAACATGGCGCCCACGACACTGTGTTCCCTGCGCGAAAGGCCGAGAAAATTATCGTAGCCGACAATCGACGTTCCGTTCGCAGCGATGAACGACAGTTCGTTCTTTTTGCCGACGGGAACAGTCAAGTTAAGGCCGCGGCTGGAAAAGCTATTTATTAAGTGGCGGTTAGAGCCGAATGAAACGTGACCGAGCTTGAGGGAAAACCGGTCCTTGCTGAGTTCAATGAGGTAACTGGAAAGATCGATCTTAGGCGCCTCGTCCTGCAGTTCACCAAATCTGAGCGCATTTTTTTGAAAGCCAACGCCGACAAAGTCGAACTTATTGTTTAAGGTCCATCCTCGTTTCGAAACTTTAAATTGAATACTTGCCTGGCCGTCAACCTCGCCATATGGATCTCGTTCGGGCGCGGCTTCGGCCGGCAGCGTAAGCGTCTGATTTTGGCCCTTCATGTTTATCGCGACAGTCGGCGTGAATTCGTACTTGATTCGATCTGCACTTTCTAGTGGATTCGCCGATGCCGGATCGATACTCGACGTTTGACCCGCATCTGCATCCGCGGCACTCTCTAAACGAATCTGAAAATCGGCCACGGCGGTCCATGCGTCATTCGGCGACACAAGATAAACCGTGACCTTATTTTCGCCTGCCGGTAGTAGGGGTAAGCTGGGTTTATATGTAAGACTGCGGCCGCTTACGGAAAATAGATTTGTTACATCCGTTTCTGCGATGATAACCGCCAGCTTGCCTTCGTCTGGTGATAATGGGCGATCTAGAGTGAACTCGATGGTGTCGGCCAACGAAAGTGAGCGACCGAGAAAATTCGGCGTAACAGTCAACTTTTCGTTCCTGGATCTCGCTGACGCGACGAAAAGTTGGAGGCCGCATATCGAGACCGCTATCGCCATCGCGGCAAAAAGCAAAATCCTACCTCTGCCTTGCGCACTAACTATTGCGTACTTCTTCTGCATTTCATTTTCACCGATCTCGGCCCTCTGAACGAAAGTTTCCTTTTGTTCGACTATTTGTCTGCCTTAAAGCGTGCAGGCAGCCCAGAATCGACCCCAGGGATCGATATTCATCACATCATCATTCGAGTTGTTGGTTATTCTGAGTTTCCACTGCCCGCTCAAATGCTCTTTGACTAGATACCTGACCAGGAGTTTGCTGTTCGAACAGCATAGGTTGATCTCAAATTTGGTGTAGCCCGAAGCCGAAGCCGCCACGGAGCCATCAGGTTTTAGTAATTCGAATTTCAGACGAACCGGAAGGGGGCCCGGAATCCCAAGGAGGGAGTGGAACCACCCTCCATTGATCTCGATCACAGATTGTGGGAACCCTGCCGACGTTCCAAATTTCTTGGTAACCGAGTTCCCTTTAGCCAGCGATATCAGTCCGCCTTCAATCTCCACGCTGGGAATATGAATGTACGGAGACAATCGTATTGATCCGAATATCCCTACGGGAGCAGTACCGCTTGCCGCTTTTGCAATAACTGTCCAAGGAACTGTGCAGCCCGCTGCGGCCCCCGGCAAACTATAGGTAGTTGTTTTTTGTTGAGTGCGAGTTGCGGTTATGTTCACCGTACGAACCGCGGTGCCCTGCGATGTTGCGGACGATCCGGGTTGACGATATTCGATCACGATCGGAAGGTCATAAGTGCTGCCAGTTTCGCCGGCGCGGCGAAAGATTATATCGGTAAGAATATCTATATGACATGGCGCGAAGAATTTGATCGCGGCAGCGGTTGGGTTAGCAGTTCCCGGCCCGAATTCGAACGCTTTCTGTTCTTCCTGCGCAAATACCGCAATACAGGGGAACACCAGAGCTGAAAACAAAGCAGTTTTTATGATTCTTTTCATCGTACCCTCCAAGGTTCAGGAACACGCCGGCTTAAACGTCGCTTTCGGTAAAATCGTCATCGCATCCTGCCCGCTATCATTCGTGATGCGTACCTTCCACTGCCCGGTGATGTTTTCGCGAATCCGGAAACGAAGCTTCATTTTGTCGCCGCTGCAGCAGGGGTTGATCTCATGATCGGAATGGCCCGCATCAAATGCAGCGATATCGCCGTTTGGCTTAAGTAACTCAAACGTGAGCTTCACGGGCATCGGCCCGGGAACGCCGAACAGTGAATGGTTCCACGTGCCGGTTATTTCGACCCAGCCCTGGTGTAGGCCGTTCGAGCCGCCGATATTCTTAGTGGTCTTTCCACTGTTCTTGAGCATTGCCGCGTCTTCCAAATTCAAATTCACCACGCTGCCGTCGAAGCTTACGCCGAGATCACCGATGATCTTTCCGTCTCGAGTGGCTCCCGCATAAGGAACGATCCGAACCTGCCACGGGATGCCGCATCCGCTGCTATGCCCGGGCACGGTAAAGGTCTCAATTTGTGTGTTCCCGGCCCGTGCTTGAAATACCTCAACATGCGTCGGCGGCGATTGAAGCGAAACGCTCGGGGCCCTGAATTCGACCGTGATCGGCACGTCGCTGTCGTGATGATCGAAACGTGAACCGCTAAGCTTTACCGAAACGCCTGCATGACACGGCACCACAAGAGACTGTTCGAAGAAGGACGGCGACCATCCGCCGCGAAATCCTTGAAAAGTGTAGGCAGCGGCAGATGCCATCGAGGCTGCGAGCAAGATCGATCCGGCCGTCAAGATCGTCGTCATCAACTTCCCTAAATAGGTTCGCTTCGCTTTATTCATCGTTTTCTCCTATCCCCTGCTTGCCGCTTGTGGAGCAATTTTCAAACGAGGTCCGAAAGCGCCAGGTAAAATCGCAGGCTCGCCGATCGAATTCAAAGAAAAGAGCGGCCGGCTGCAAACGTAGTACATACAAAGAACCGTATTTGACATAAATGTAGAATTGCAGGCGGCTCGCTGCGACGATGAGAGTCCGGCTTTGGCGATGCACGCCGCCCAGTACACTGCATAAGTCCCAATGCAGGAATCGCCGCATATAATGGTCCAACCGGCGTTTACGAAGGAAAGGATCACGTTGTAGATCACCTTGCATGCAGACGCAATAATGTTTATCCCTAGCAGTTGGCACGGATTTTGGAAGAGTGTGTTCGAAGGTGAACCGTCGCCGCACGCGCGTTCGCCGAGACGCTGATCTGCGGATAACGTTTCATTCCAGCTTTCGAATTTAACTTTCAGTGCCGAGGAACGCTGCTTCTTAGCGGCCGCATCAAACTTCGTAGCCAATTGCGTAAGCAGCTCCCGGGCAGGCGTAATAGCGGCTTCTGCCTCGCGTGCTGCCTCCTGTAGACCAGGGATGTTTTTCGCCATGCCGGGGTCCTTTTTGAAATCCTCAGCAAATTTTTTGTCGCCGCCCCGTTTCTTAGATTCGTCCTCGACCCCTTTTTTGAATGCCGCGGATCTGAGAACTCCGGTCGCGATCTTTGACTCTGCAAATCGCAATTTGTTTGTATTTCTCTCGAGGATCTTTGTAGCCTCTTCGCTGCCCTTTTCTGTTTCAATATCGAGCCGCAAGATCCCTTTGAGTTCATTTATGGCTGTATCAAACTCACGCGCTTCCTGATCC
>JBJMGN010000383.1:0-3241 GCA_045807885.1 Pyrinomonadaceae bacterium
CCAAGCGTAAAGAAACTAAAGCCGCCGACGACGGTCAAAAAGAGTACGATCACGGTCGCGAAAACCGGTCGATGAACACAAATTTCAGCAAGCCATTGCATAAATCTTTACGTTGCGACCTTGGCTCCTTCGTACAACTCATTCAGGTTGCTTGTTGCGACAATTTCGTCACCTTGAAGGCCCGAAATGATCTGATAGCTGTCGCCTTCTTCGATCCCAAGTTGAAGAACGCGCAATTTCGCGACTCCATCGACGATCACAAACGCGCGAAATGACTGAGTTGCCTGGTCGTTATAAACCGCTGACTTGGGCGCGAAAACCCCTATGGCGCCTCCCTCCCGGGTAATGCGAGCCGTGCCGAACATTCCCGGTCGCAGGGCATTGTCGCCGTTTTCGATAGAGGCCTCGACTATTGCCGAGCGCGAGGCTACATCTACCGCCGGATTTATCGCGGTCACCACACCCGAGAAACGCCTTTCGCGGTAGGCAGGAACCTCGACCGAAACTCCGCGGCCGATTACAACGGCCGGTACATCTGCTTCGGCAACCTGAATCTGGATCTTGATCGGATTAGTGCGAAGAAGCGTCGCAACGACGGTTGCCGACGTGACAGACTCTCCGACGGCTACCTGCCGTTCGCTGATAAACCCTGAGAATGGAGCACGCACTATCGTGTCGGCCACGGCCTGTTCCGCAGTGTTGACTTGCGCTCGAGCCGCCTCCACATTTGCTTCCGCACTGCGAATCGCCTGGTTGTTTTGCCGTGCATTATTTGCTGCTGCTTCCAGCTGTTCCTTCGCACTGTTTGCCCGCGCTCGGGCCGTATCGCGCGTCGTCTTGAACTGCTCGTATGCGACCATTGAGACATCTCCGGTCTCTACCAGCTCGCGATAACGCTTTTCGTTTGCTTCTGCCTGTCTTAATTCGGCGAGTGTTTGCTCATAATTTGCATTTGCGGCCCGAACCTCGGGCACATTTGAGGCGTTAAACGAACCATTCGGACCCAGTCCGATACGTGCCTCTGCCTGGCGCACCGCCGCCTGCGCCTGCTTTACTCCGGCCTGCGCCTGTGCCAACTCGAGTCTCGCATTGCGATCATCGATCTTTGCGATCAATGTGCCCTGCGAAACGAACTGACCGACATCGACGCCGACATTAACCACCTTTCCTGCCACTTTCGGTGCCACACTAGAAACTTCATCAGCCACAAAGCTGCCTGTGGCCTGTATATAAGCGGGCATATTGCGCGACTCCGATTTGGAAGTAGTGATCGCTATCGGGGGATTTTCTACTTCTGCAGGCCGGTTGGCGTTCCCTCCGCGGGTCTCCGAACGCGAAGAGCTGCACCCGGCGATAAATGATGCAAGAAGTAAGCAGGAAATAAGTTTGCCGGCCGAAACCGACCGGAATTTAAAGGGACTCGCCATATAATCAAGTTTAATACGCAATTTTAGCCCACCATAGTTGTCCATTAAACTCAGATTATGTAAATTTTTGTAAATAGACGGCTTACGTGTATCGGAAAGGATCAGATTATGGTTGAAGAAATTAGCGCGGCGGAATTGAAAGAACTGCTCGATACGGGCGAAGTACAGCTTATTGATGTTCGCCAGCCCGAGGAATTTGCGTTCGCACGGATCGATGGTGCAAAGCTGATACCGCTGGGCGAGCTTATGTCCAGGATGAAAGAGATCGATCCGTCGCGATTGACGGTTTTCCAATGTAAATCAGGTGTTCGTAGCGCCCGAGCCGTCGAATTTTTACAACAGGCCGGTTTTACCGGAAGCCTCAAAAACTTGCGGGGCGGAATCACTGCCTGGTCGAACGAGGTCGACCCAAAGGTTCCCAAATATTGAAATGCGTGATCGAAGAAAGAATATGGCCATTTCCGCAAATCAACTTAACTGAATCTTGTCGCTGACACGGACGATATCCATTCCGGCTTCAGCGTTTGAACGGCAGGCGATAACGGCTTTTTCCTTGTCACCGTTTTTCACCCAAACCTGACAGTCCAAGCATTCGCCGTTCCAACAAAGCTCACTTTCCGCAACGGCTTCCATATTTAGAAATTGAAAACAGCGCAGGATCGAATTGTTTTCAGGGACCTCAACGGCGCGTCCGAGAAGTGTTATCTCAATCAGCTTTTCATACGGGTCGAAAATTTCAGGTTCGGTCATCTTCAAAATCTTACCGCACAGTCACGTCGATAATCGATTCCCGAATGTTTTTGATTACGATGACCGCGTTCGTTAAGATGGAAATTGACGGAGAAAATGAAATGTCGATAGTAATGTACACAAAACCCGGCTGCCCTTATTGCACTAAGGCGCGCGATTATTACAAAGCAGAAGGTATTTCCTTCACTGAGTATGATGCGATGTATGATCGCGTGCATCAACGTGAGATGCTCGAGCTTTCCGGCGGAGATCCGACAGTTCCGTGCATAGTCGAAAACGGAAAATATATTCAATCGGGCTGGGGCGACCCGCCTCGGGGCTGAACGGTCGAGTTGCTGTGAGCCGCCAGTTTGGCGGCCTGTTAATTTTCGATTTCAGATTTTGGATTTTGGATTTGTAGGCATAGACTATGCACTTACTGATGACGGCTTGCGCAATTGATCTAAGCGATCCCAGCTGTATGATCCGCAGACCAAAATCTCTATGATCGGTTCGCAGATCAACCAATACCAAATAACGGACAAGATCGGGTCAGGTGGACAAGGAACGGTTTACAAGGCTCTCGATACCAAACTCAACCGCGTCGCGGTCATCAAAATACTCCCGCCGGAATTAACCCAGAAAACCGCGAATTTCAAACGCTTCGAACGCGAGGCTCAGCTTTGCTCACAGCTCGATCATCCGAACATCTGCACGATCTACGACTTTAACGAGGCGAATGGCGTTTACTACATCGCGATGCAGTGGGTCGACGGCAAGAATGTTCGGCAGCTGGTAGGCGGTCGTCCGCTTGAGCTGAAAAGCGCGCTTTCGATCGCCATCCAGGTGACTGATGCTCTTGCATACGCACATTCGAAAAACATCATTCATCGAGACATAAAGGCCGGGAATGTAGTGGTCACGCCCGCCGGGCAGGCGAAGATACTTGATTTTGGCTTGGCGAAGCTTCTTGAAGACGAACAGGAAGAAGCACATCGGGGCCTTGACCGGACACAGATCACAGAGCTTGGCATACCTTATGGTACGGCGACCTACGCCGCCCCCGAACAAGCCCTCGGCGAACG
>JBJMGN010000384.1:0-4887 GCA_045807885.1 Pyrinomonadaceae bacterium
CGAACAATAACATTCAAATCATTCCTTGGGGATTAAACGGCGATGTGCCGGTAGCCAGTGATTATGACGGAGACCTAATTGACGATGTAGCTGTATTTCGACCCTCGAACGGGGTCTGGTATTTTATAGGAAGCACAAACGGGCTTATAGTTGCCTCGCAATGGGGACTCGGAAACGATTTGCCGGTTCCAAAATTCGATACACCTTAAAACCGATCACTTACGGCGCGTGCGATCGTGAGAACGTTCACGACCCGGGCACCATTCTTTTTCAGAACTTTGGCGCAATACGATACTGTCGCTCCGGTTGTATAAACATCGTCGATCAGAAGTACTTCCTGATCCGCTATCAAATTCGGTCTGAGTACGCGAAACGCATCCTTTACAGAAAGATCTCTTGCTTTTCGATCCATTCCCATTCGATGGATCGGCGAATGCCGCTCTCTCGAAAGGCTTCGAGCGTCTATTTTGATCCCTGTCTGTGTGGCCAATGATTGCGCGATGACTTCTGACTGATTGAACCCTCGTTCGACATAGCGGCGGCGGGATAACGGAACCGGAACGATCAAAGAAGTAGATTCAAATCCGTTCAGCTCAAATGCCTTGAGCAGTAGTTTATTTACTCGTTTTGAAAGTATCGGTGCGGTTTTAAGGCCGATGACAGTAGCTGCAAGTGCGTGCTCGTATTTTCCGACTGCTCGGGCGCGGTCGTAGTGGTGCCCGTCGCACTGCCAGCAATTGGCATCAGCAACTTTTGGGGTTTGTGAAAGAAAAAGACCACAACGTCGACACATCTGTTCGTTGCCTTCGAATATCGTCGATCGCTCCCAACATTGGTCGCAAGTGTTTCGATTGTTTACCGTTGCAAGCTGCTCGCGGCAGTTTATGCATAGCTGTGGCAAGAGGGCGGCATATAAACTTTCCCGTACTGTAGTGAACATTGGTCGCCTGGAAAAATCGATCGAATTCCACTTACACGCTACCAACAATCAAAGCTGAGATTGTACTAGACGGTTTCTTCGTCGAGGAGGCCCTGTTCGACTAGCTCCTGACATTCTAAACAGTATCGAGCCCAAGGAATTGCGCTCAGGCGTTTCGGATTAACAGGCTTTCCGCAGTTTTGACAGTCGCCATATTCCTTATCTTCGACACGCAGCAAAGCTTCGTCGATAAGTGCCAACTGCCGACTTTCATTTTCGGAAACGGCCAGCATTACGTTCTTAGAATAGTTTCGAACGGCAAGATCGACCGGATCGGGTGTTTCGGAGTCATCGATAGAAAGATCGTTTCCGTTAAGTTTCTGGATCAGGAGTTCGCGTTCGGCCAGCAGTTTGTCTCTAATTTCCTTCGCCTCTTTGGCTTTCAATTTACTCATTATGGTACGGAAATCCTCGTAATATCGTGTACGCCCGATAAAGCTGTTCTATTAAGATCACACGAGCTGTCTCATGCGTAAAAGTCAGAAACGATAAGGATAACCTATCGTGGGCCCTTTCGGCAACTGCCGATGAGACCCCTTGTGCTCCTCCTATGATGAAGCCGATCTCTTTTATGCTCCGTATTTCCCAGCTTTGGAGCCGCTTCGCCAGTCCCGGGGAAGAGAGTTGAGGCCCGGTCGGCTCAAGCAACACGGCGAAGCACTTTGGATTCAACAATTCCAATATGCGGTTGCCTTCTATTTCGATTGCATTCGGGCCCGTAGCGTCTCTCGCCTCGGAAACCTCGCAAGGAATAAAACGCGAAAGACGCTTCAGATACTCTTCCTGGAGCGCCTTCCAATTTTTATTGCGGGTCTTGCCAACCCAAACAAAGCGAAACTTCATGCGGTCGCGAAGCCTTCCGGCAGATCAACCGTTCCAGCGTCTCTCCAGAGTCGTTCGAGATCGTAAAAGTCGCGCGCCTCTTTGTTGAAGAGATGAACAATGAAATCGCCGTAATCCAAAAGTACCCATTCCGCAGATTTGTACCCTTCAATACGAACGGGTCGCCGTCCGGACTGTTTTTTCAACTGTTCGTTGATATCGTCTGCGATGGCCTGTACCTGTCGCTGATTTGCTCCATCCGCAATGACGAAAAATTCCGTAAAACTTGCGATCTGTCGCAAGTCCAGAACTTTGATCCGCGTCGCCTTTTTGTCGTCCGCGCATCGAATTGCGAGTTGAACTTCCTCGTCCAGCTCCGAAAACGGTAAGCGTTTTTGAACAAGTTCGATAGTAGCGGAGTCGCGATGCAGTGATTTTTCCTGTAATTCTTCCATCTTAATAAAGTTCGTATTTTTCGATGTATTTTGCAACCTCGACCGGTATCTCATCTACACGTTCGAGATCGCCGTCACTCAGGTCTTCCCGCAACTCTGTCGCCGAAGTATCGAAGAAAACCGAATCGGTGAGATAGATCGAATCATATTCATTTTCAACTTCCGGTATATTCACATTCGAACCTCGTACATCGATGATACGCTTCCGGACCTCATCAGTAACATGGTTGAGCTCCAAGTGGTATCCAGGCCTTGAAACAATGATGTGATTGGTCAACTTCAGCACGTCTTTCCATCGTTTCCACGTCTTAATTTCCGACCAGGAATCGGCCCCCATTACAAAAAATAGCTTTGACCCAAAATAGATATCTTTTAACTCCGGAATCGTTTCCACTGTATATCGAGGCTGTCCTTTTTCGAGTTCCAGGATAGAAACCGAAATATCCGCGTCGTTCCGGGTCGCAATCGACAGCATTGCGAATCGATGGAAGGCCGAGGTCGGCTTTCGATCCGGTTTATGCGGAGCGTGAAAAGCCGGTAGGAAAACAAACTGATCAAGCTTGAATAATTCGACCAGCTTCCGAGCGATCATCAAATGCCCTACATGGACCGGGTCGAACGTTCCCCCGAATACTGCGACTCGTTTCAATTCGTTACGGCGACCTCCCCGATCACCGGTACTTCCTGCAATTCGCGAAGCAACTTGGAAACACGATTTACCAGTTCATCGATACCTTGCCTGGTTGCAGACGATACCGCGAAAAACTCGCGGTTATCGCGTTTAGCGATCGACTCTAATTCCTGCAATCTTTCCGGTTCGTCCATCGCGTCGATCTTCGTAGCAACCACTATCTGCGGACGCGATGCCAATTGCGGATCGTATTCCTTTAGCTCTCGATTTATCGTTCGATAGGCGACCGAAACGTCCTCGTTTCCGGCAGACATATCAATTAGATGGAGAATCAACTTCGTTCGCTCGATATGCCGCAGGAATCGATCTCCCAAACCGGCACCTTCTGAGGCTCCCTCGATCAACCCTGGTATGTCAGCAACAACAAATGTGTTGAAATCACCCATATCCACAACCCCGAGGTTTGGCTCAAGCGTTGTGAACGGATAATCCGCGATCTTTGGTTTTGCGGCAGAAATTACCGAGATCAAGGTCGACTTGCCAGCGTTAGGCAGGCCAACCAAGGCTACGTCGGCGATCAACTTCAATTCCAATTGAAGCTCACGTTCCTGGCCCGGACGTCCATTGTAATGGTATTTCGGGGCCCTTTTTGTCGGGGTCGCAAAATGTGCATTGCCCCACCCGCCTTTGCCGCCTTTTGCCGCCAAATAACGCTGTCCCGGTTCAGTGAAGTCAAAGAGCAATTCGTTCGTTTCGGCGTCAAAGATCTGCGTGCCGACCGGAACCTTTACTGTTGCCGATTCGCCATCTTTGCCCGATCGGTTGGAACCCTCGCCATGACGGCCTCGTTCGGCCTTGTGCTCCGGGTTATATCGAAGGTGAAGCAACGTATTCAGGCCCTCGTCGGATTCGATCCAGACATCCCCTCCGACACCGCCGTCACCGCCTGACGGACCACCGCGCGGCACAAATTTTTCACGGCGAAATGCGGTGACGCCATTGCCGCCGTCACCAGCCTTGATCTTGATCTTAGCCCTATCTATGAACACCGTTAAATATTACTATGCGAAACACGAATTAACTTAATCCGTCAGTTGTCCTGCAGTCTGTAGTTGTCCCACCTCTGTCCCGCCCGTGTCCCGGGCTTGTCCCGCTGGTTGTCGGGACAAATAAGTAGCGTGTTTGCTTCATTTACAACGATTTCAGGGGAAGAATCCCGCGAATTTCAAAAAAACTTTTTCGTGCTCGTCCCAAACTGTCCCACTGTCCCATTAAATTTTACTGCCGGGCCAGCCGTGGGACAGGCAAAAACTCGATTTCGCCCTTATTTTACAAGGCGCTTTGTTAATTGTCCCAAACTGTCCCACTGTCCCATGAATATTTCTTGCAGAAGCCCGCGCGTAGGCTAGGGGCGATATCGGGACGGAAATCAACGAGGTCGAACCGCGAACAAGTTCCGTCATATCGCATTGGATGTTAGGCCCTTGCTCAACCACCCCGCTCGCAGATGCTGCTGCGGGGACCCCGGCACGCGCGGGCTTCCGCATTTTAGCCCTCCCTTACGGTCAGGCTTCTGCGGAGCTTCTCGGAGTTAGGGTTTGCTTTTCTGCTTGGTCGTAGGCCTTCTGTTTGCTTGCAATAAACTATCAAAGATCCATGCGCGTTGCGAGTATAGCACAATGTTGCATACAGCGGCAGAATATTTTTGAACCGCAAGCCCGAAATGCTTAAATCAAAGGAGATGAAACGGGTTTTTGCGGCGATCGATATTTCGGATACAGCACGCGAGGCTATTGGCGACTATACAAGCGGACTACGCAGTGAATTCCGCGATTTGCGGGTTCGATGGGAAAAGCCGGAAAAGCTTCATATCACGATCAAATTCGCTGGTTCGGTTGACAATAAAGAATTGGAACAGTTCATGCAGCTAGTTAAGAAAGCGGCCGCAAGTGTTGCGCCGTTTACGGTTGGGGTAATCCGTACCGGGGCCTTCTTGAAAC
>JBJMGN010000385.1:0-2859 GCA_045807885.1 Pyrinomonadaceae bacterium
TATTTCCAATACGACATTATAGTTTCAAAGTTCGGAAAAGACATTGTCTTTTGCCAGCTACATTTTGACACGCCGGCCAATCGCACACGGTTAGTCGATAAGTGCATCCGTTCAATCGCGAGCGTGCGGTACAATATCGTCGATATGCGAATCAACACTTTCTCGATCGTCGCGTTGTTGGTTATCCTGCCGTTGGCCGCCATTGGGCAGGACCCAACGAAGGTTGCGCCCGAATCCTACAAGCTTCAGTTCGAGAACGCGTGGATAAAAGTGCTCCGCGTTTCGTATGCGCCGAATTCGAAGGTTCCGGTACATGACCACTCAAAAGGTCCGGCGGGGTACGTCTATCTGGTTGACAGCGGGCCGGTACGATTCGTTCATAGCGGCTGGGATGCGGACCCAGTCCTGACGCGACAGGCGACTAAGGCTGGAAGTTTTCGGCTCTCGCCCACGCGATTCGATAATGAGACCCACGCGGTCGAGAACATCAGCAATACGAGAAGCGATTTTTTGCGTATCGAGATCAACACCGAAGCGCCGGATCGTCAGTCATTAAACGCCCGGGTCGGGCCTTTCAATGGCAACAGAGCAAATGGGCTGAACAAGATCGAGTTTGAGAATTCGCAGCTGCGCGTCACCCGAATCATCTCAAAACCCGGCAGTGCCCTAACTATTGCCGCAAGCGGTGAAGAACCAACGCTTCTTGTCGCGCTCACCCCAGCGGTGGAGTTCACTCTCGGCCAAACGATATGGCTCCAGGCAAAGGAGACAAAGACGCTTGGCGGGGAAAGCGGCCAGGTCGAACTGCTTCGTTTCGATTTCAAAACCAAGCCTAAGAAGTGATGAATTGTCGCTCCGCGACGAATATAAGAGAGCATGTATCGGTAAATCTGTGGTTCCATCTCCGTCGGGGTGTTTGTGAACGAAAACATCCGTGGGATAGCGGGACAGTTTGGGACATTTTGCGCCACCTCGATCATCGCGCCAGGTTGGCGCAAACATCAGGGTTTTGAAGCGTTGCACGCCGGGAGCGGAATGTCATCGGCATCTAATATGTTGGAAAGCACGTCCTACATTCGATAGAATGGCAACAAATCTTTCCCATAATTCGTTATTTGTCTAGCCGATGCAGAATGCTCCGCAAACAACCAAAAAAGGTATTTCAGCGGACTGGCTAGTTCGCGGTGTACTAACAAAGATAGGAGATATTTTCGACCGCCTCACGGGCCGCGGGTATAAGCCGTCTAGTTCCTTAGCGACAAGCGAGCTGATCGAACGATTGAAGTTCCTAATGGACTCGGAAGCGGAAAACGAGAACGGCCGGCTTTTCGTACCGCACAATATAAAATTGAAAATGCAGTGGGATAAGTTTTCGACCGATGCCGAGGAATCGTTGCGTGCGCTCGAGAACGAATTCCTGATTGCCGCCGTTGACCACATCAATGACAAACGCTATTACACCAAGGCTCCGCTTCATGTGGAGGCAAAGCCTGACTATTTCACAAAAGGCGTAAAGCTTTATGTAAGCTTTGATAAATTCGATGACGATGACGAAGCGGGGATCAGCGTGGCCGTTCCCGGCGAATCAGATAAGACGCTGGAATCGATCGACATTCCGGCCGAGTTACTCGAGCAAACGATCGCGGTCCAGTATTCGTTCGGCGGCAATCCGTTTCACAAAGAACTCAAGATCAAACAAGGCGACCGCTTGAGCGTCGGCCGAACAAAAGAGAATCATCTCGCGATCGACGACCCGAGTATTTCGAAATACCATGCTTCACTCGCTCTCGACGGCGAAGGCAATATACGGCTCGCGGACCTCGGTTCGACCAACGGAACATTCATTAACGGCAATCGTATCGCATATGGAAAGGCGATCATCATAACGGAGCGCGACAAGCTGAGATTTGGTTTGGTCGACGCGTCGATCAAAGTGCCGCCAAAGCGTATGACACAGGGGGCGACCGAAGTGCTAAGCGGAGTTCCGGAAATACCGAAGACCGAATCGTATACGGTTGGTGATCTTGAATTTACAAAACGCGTCGAAAACGAATTGCCGGCCACAGAAGCAGCGATATCGGTCGAGAAGGCACTTTTAGCAAGCCCTGCGGCACCGACCATCGCTAGCATCGAGGTGCCGAAGAATGGGCGGGACAGCGTTGCCGAACAGCCACCAGTGACCGCTTCGAGTATCGAATTGAAAAAAGAGGACGAGATCGAGATACCTTAAGATGCTGGCATTCTTCCTGCAGATCGATTGGGAAAAATACAAACCCGAGGCATTGTTCGGCGGACAGGTTTTGGAACGCACACCTGCCGGCCTGAGTATTATCTACATAGTGGGCGTCGGGCTTCTGCTCGGCTTTCTTATCATTACGTTTTTCGATCATTTTAACCGTCCGAAATTCCTTTTTGAGCACGACCTGCCTCGCGAAGTAAAGAAGAAATTAACGCAAACGCTCGCCAACCGCAGCATCCGTGTGTGGCAAATAGTGTTCGTACTGCTCGCCTTTACTGTGTTTGGATTTCAGGTCTATTGGACCTATTTCGCGGGCGATGTTAACGAACAATTTCAGGCCCTTGCATACAAGGACCTTCGCGGACGCCGCGCAACCGCCGCTAGTCTGCGGGGATGGATGTTCGACCGCACCGGGCAGTTGGGAAGCGCTCTTGCTTATTACAAACTAGACGAAAAGCGGGACATCGTAAGGGCTTTCGCGCTCGAACGCGAAATGGCGCACTTGCTTGGCACTGAACGCGGAACGCCCGGCCTTGAACGAACACTTTATCAACGCGTCGTCGACCCAATGCCCGAGGCCTGGGACGTTCTCACGAAAATCAAGCGAAAAGAGGACGAGC